>NZ_JBQCGZ010000171.1:0-7543 GCF_051955155.1 Leifsonia sp. | reverse complement strand
CCCGCCCGGCTGGGCGAGCGGGCTGGCGGTGGCCTACCGGGCGGTCACCCGGCGCGCCCGCGCCGTGTTCGCGCGCGTTTTCTCCGGCGGGCCGCCGCGCCCGGCGCCGACCGCGTGAGCGTGGCGCCGGGCGCTGCGGGTCGGGCGGCGCGCTAGCCGCGCGCGCCCACGGTCTCGCGCTGCGCGTCGCCCGCGGCGTCGTCCGCCGGGGTCGCGGGCGCTGCGGTCTGCTGCGCCTCGTCGTGCGCCGCCGCGTCCTGCGCCGCCTCGTCGTCGTCCCGGAACGCGTCCCCGGTGCGCGGTGCGTTGTACAGGTCCAGGTCGAGGATTCCCTCGCGCTTGGCGACGATCGTCGGCACCAGCGCCTGGCCGGCCACGTTGACCGCGGTGCGGCCCATGTCGAGGATCGCGTCGACGGCGAGCAGCAGCCCGACGCCGTCGAGCGGCAGGCCCAGCGTGGAGAGCGTCAGCGTGAGCATCACGATCGCGCCGGTGGTCCCGGCCGTGGCCGCCGAGCCGACCACCGAGACGACGATGATCAGCAGGTACTGCCAGATGTCGAGGTGGATGCCGTAGAACTGGGCGACGAAGATCGCGGCGATCGCCGGGTAGATGGCGGCGCAGCCGTCCATCTTCGTGGTCGCGCCGAGCGGCGCGGCGAACGAGGCGTACGACGGCGGCACGCCCAGGTTCCGCTCGACGACGCGCTGCGTGAGCGGCAGCGTCCCGATCGAGGAACGGCTCACGAAGCCGAGCTGCACCGCGGGCCACACACCGGAGAAGTACTGGCGGATGGAGAGGCCGTTGGAGCGGATCAGGATCGGGTAGACCACGAACAGCACGAGCGCGAGGCCGATGTAGATCGCGGCCACGAACCAGGCGAGCGAGCCGATGGTCGTCCAGCCGTAGGTGGCGACGGCGTTCGCGATCAGGGCGAAGGTTCCGAGCGGTGCCAGCCGGATGATCCACCACAGCACGCGCTGCACGATCTTCAGCGCCGAGTCGGTGAAGGTGAGGAACGGCTCGGCCTTCCTGCCGACCTTGAGCGCGGCGATGCCGATGGCGGCGGCGACGACGATCACCTGCAGGACGTTGAAGCCGACGACGGAGGTCGCTGTCGCAGCGCCGTCGACGATCGTCACCTTCGTGCTCACCTGCGCACCGGCGAAGTTCCCCGGCACCAGGCCGATCAGGAAGTTCCACCAGGTGGCGGTGACGCCGGGGTCGGCGGCGGCGAGCTCGCCGTGGCTGGCGCGGCTGCCCGGCTGGATGAGCAGGCCGAGCACGATGCCGATGCTGACCGCGATCAGCGCGGTGACCGCGAACCAGAACAGGGTCCGGCCGGCGAGCCGCGCGGCATTGGAGACGCGGCGGAGGTTGCCGATGCTGGAGACGATGGCGAGGAAGACCAGTGGCACGACGGCGGCCTTCAGGAGCGACACGTAGGCGCCGCCGATTGTGTCGAGCGTGGCGGTCAGGCCGTTCGGCTCCGCGTCCGGGCCGCCGGGGCCGAGCTGGCGCGCGATCACGCCGACGACGACGCCGAGGACGAGTGCCGCGGTGACCTGGACCCCGAACGACCGCCACCACGGCTTCTTCCGGCGCGCTCCGGCGGGCGCTCGGTCGGTGCGGGGTGTCGGGGCTGGTGAGGATGTCGAGGGAGAACTCATCCCTCGACCGTAGAACGACGTGTCTGCCTGCTGCGCGCCGTGCTACGAAACATGACGGCCGCCGCCGTCGGCCGCCTCCGGGTCGCCGTCGCGCAGCCGGCCCGCCTTCGCCAGCAGCACGTCGCGCTCGCGGTCGTTGCCGGCCAGTCCGGCCGCCGTGGTCAGCTCGGCGACCGCCTCGTCCGTGCGGCCCAGCCGCGCCAGCAGCTCGCCGCGGACGCTCGGCAGCAGGTGCGACCCGCGCAGCGCCCCCTGTGCGACCAGCTCGTCGACGATCCGCAGCGCGCTGGCCGGGCCCACCGCCATCGACACCGCCGCCGCCCGGTTCAGCTCCACGACCGGGTTCGGAGCGAGCCGGCCCAGCGCCTCGTACAGCAGCACGATCCTGCCCCAGTCGGTCGCCTCCGCGGTCGGCGCGATGGCGTGGCATTCGGCGATCGCCGCCTGCAGCGCGTAGGGCCCGCGGCCGCGGCCCAGCCCGTCGGCGCGCGCGAGCGCCGCCCGCCCGCGGCCGATCTGGGCGCGGTCCCAGCGTGTGCGGTCCTGGTCGGTGAGGAGGACGGGCGTGCCGTCCGGGCGCGTACGCGCGGCGAACCGTGCGGCCTGGAACTCCATCAGGGCGACGAGCCCGTGCACCTCCGGCTCGCGGGGGAGCAGGGCCGCGATCGTGCGGCCCAGCCGCAGCGCCTCGTTCGCGAGCTCGGGGCGCATCCACTCGCGGCCGGTCGTCGCCGCGTAGCCCTCGGTGAACACCAGGTACACCACGCCGAGCACCCCGGCGAGGCGCTCCTTCCACTCCGCGGGTTCCGGGCTCGCGAACGGCAGCCGGGCGGCCTCGATCGTCTTCTTGGCCCGCACGATCCGCTGCTGGACGGTCGCGACCGGCACGAAGTACATCCGTGCGATCTCCTCGGTGCTCAGTCCGGCGACCACCCGCAGCGTCAGCGCCACCTGCGCCTCGCGCGAGAGGACGGGGTGGCAGGCGGTGAAGACGAGCCGGAGCACGTCGTCGTCGATCGGCTCCCACGCGTCGTCGGCCGACTCCTCCAGTGTGGCCGCGATCGCCCGGTAGCGGTCGTCGAGCCTCTCACGGCGCCGCCAGGCGTCAATCGCGCGGCGCTTGGCGACGGCGGTCAGCCAGCCGCCCGGGTTGTCCGGCACGCCGTCGCGCGGCCACTGCCGCAGCGCCTCGACCAGCGCCTCCTGCGCGAGATCCTCAGCGAGGCCGACGTCGCCGGTCAGCTTGGCGAGCGTCGCGACGACGCGTGCGCCGTCGATGCGCCAGACGGCGTCGACCCGCGCCGGGATCCCGTTCATCGTGCGGTGCCTCCGTGGCCCGCGCGGCTCAGGCCTTGTCCGCCTTCTCGGCGGCCGCGCGCCACTCGACCTCCTTCTGGAGGTACTCGTTGTCCGCGTAGGCCGCGAAGTCGCTCTCGTCGGTCACGCGGCGCACCTCCAGCTTGGATCCCGGCCCGAGCGGGCAGCGCGCCGCCCACTCCGCGGCCTCCTCCTTGGAGCTGACCTCGATGATCCAGAAGCCGTTGAACAGCTCGTGCGTCTCCCCGTACGGCCCGTCGGTGACGGCGGGCGGGGTGCTCGAGAAGTCGACGACGAACCCGGTCGTCGCGACGTCGTCGGCGAGTCCCTCGCCGGCCAGCAGCACGCCGGCCGAGATGAGCTGCTCGTTGTACTGGCCCATCCTGGTGATGACCTCGTTGAAGTCCATCTCCTCGTAAGCGGCCTTGGCGGCGTCGGTGCCTCGCATGATCAGCATGTATTTCATGGGTTCTCTCCCTGAGTCCGCGGGTGCCGTTCGCACCCTCCTACTATCGTGTCGAACGGTGCGGGCGCGGGTCGACACGGTCTCGGGAATTTCTTTGCGGTCAATGCCTGGACGGTCGCGCGAGCGCGTGGTTCTGTGCATCGCATGCGAAGGATCGTCTACGCCGGGGGCACGCTCTACACAGGGGATGCGATCGCCGAGGCACTGCTGGACTACGCGCGGGCGCTGGCCCGCAACGGAACCGCGGACACCGTCTTCGTGCCCGCGCACTCGGGGGAGGGGGAGGGGGACCCCGGCTCCATCGAGCTGCTGATCGGCCCGGCGAGCCAGCTCGTCAGCGAGCCGGTCGACCTCGCCGGCCGCGAGCTGACGGACGAGGCCCTGGTCGAGCGGCTGCGCTCCCTCACCGCCGCGCTGGAGCCGCGCCGCCCTGAAGCGCTCCCCGCCGACGACCTCGACTTCTCCGACGACCTCGACTGACGGGCCCGCCGGCGACTGCTGCGCCCCGTAACGAGCGCGCCGCGGCGCCGCGCCGCATTCGTTCCGCGCGGGCGCACACGCGCACAACGGTTGACTGTCAGCGAGACCGTCGACGCGTCAGCGAGATTCGCGATACGGCATCGCCGAACGGGTTGTCGGAGATCATGTATGTCCAGATGGCAGACGGTGCGCGGACCGTCACGGGGATTTTCAGGTTCAGGATGTCGACCGCGGCGAGGGCCTCGGTGCACATCGTGGCCGGCCTGCCCCGCCGCTGGGCGTGTTGATAAACGTCGGCCGGTCCGACCAAGGGCGGTCAGTACGCCCTAAGCCGCTGAGTTGAGGTTCCTATCTCGGCTTTCGCTTCGTTCGTCCAGAGGCAGCCGATATTCGCGGAGCGCGCGGTTGGTTGCTCCGACGGCGATCACGGCCGCTGCCGCGGCGAGGCCGCCGATTGCCAGGGCAGCTTGGGCGCCGACGAGAGCGCCGAGTATGCCCCCTCGGAAGTTGCCGAGCTGAGGGCCTGCGACGCCGATCACGTGTTCGACGGCCGAAACCCGGCCGCGGAAGCCGTCTGGTGTCTCCAGCTGCACGAGCGCGCCGCGGGTTACGACGCTCACCGTGTCTGCCGCGCCCGCTAAGGCGAGGCAGGCGAGCGAAAGCCAGAGCGGCACCGCGAGCCCGAACCCGGCCAATGCGAGGCCCCAGATGGTGGCGGCGCCGAGCTGGACGAGCCCTGCTCGCTTGGCGCGTGTGACCGCACCGGAGAGCGTGCCGGCGAGGATGCCGCCGATCGCGATCGCGGAGAGAAGGAATCCAAGCGTGCGGGGGTCGCCGCCGAAGCGCTCCTGATTGACAAGCGGGAAGAGCGCGATCGGCATGGCGAGGAGTGTCGCGGCGAGGTCGGTGGCGAAGGATCCCCAGAGCGTGGGGCGGCGGAATAGGTAGGTCCAGCCGCCCCTTTCGGCGCGGCGTCGGGGTGCGGCGCTGACTGGTGGCAGCGGGGGCAGGGCGAAGGTGGAGGCAAGAGCGGCCGCGACCGCGATGGTCTCGGCGGCGTACGCGGCGGGAAGTGACCAGGCGACGATGAAGCCACCGACGGCCGGGCCGATGAGCAGCGCAGCCTGGAATGACAGGTTCTGCAACGCAAGGCCGGCGGCCACTTCGTTGGCAGGCAGCAGGCGGGGCGGGATGGTCCTCCGCGCCGGAGCACCTAGAGCGGTCGCGGCGGACTGCACCGCGATGAGCGCGAGCAGGAGAGCGACAGAATGCACACCGGCCGCCGCCTGCGCGCTGAGCGCGACGGCGGCGATGGCCTGTGCGAGCGTGCTCAGCCGCATGATCGAGCGCCGGTCGAATCGATCGGCGAGCGTGCCGCCGACCGGGCCAAGCGCGATCATCGCCATCCCACTCGCCAGTCCGAGCGTGCCGGTCCAGACCGGATTATGGGTGATCTCCCACACCTGAGCCAGTGCCGCGATGTTGGCAACCTGGCTGCCGATGCCAGCCAGCGATGTCCCGACCCAGAGCGCGCGGAACGGACCGCTGGAGCGCAGGGGCCGCAGGTCAGTGAGATGGTCGCGGATACTCATTCCGCTGTGCCGCGCTCGTCCAGGTGCGCGTCGAGGCGTGCGGACATCGGAAGACGGTCCACGGCGGCGGTCAGCGCGGCGACGATCTCGGAGAGCGGAGTTGCTGTCTCGTCGTCGAGCTCCGCGACGGCCGCCTCAGTGGCGCGCCATTCCGCTTCCAGCAGCGGAATCAGTTCGTGCCCACGCTCGGTGAGCACCACCAGCCGAGTGCGCGCGTCTTCGCCCGGCACAGTCTGCACCATTCCCGCTTCACGCATCGCGGAGACGGTCTGGCTGACCGCGGAGTGCGTTCGGTCGAGGGACGCGGCGAGCTGGCGGATCGTCAGTGGTCCGTCGTGGGCGAGGCGGATCATCGGGAGAGCGAAGCGGGAACGCATCCCTTTGACTCCGCGCCGCTCGTAGAACTGCTCGATGTCTGCGTCGAGGCGACGCAGGAGGGCGAATAGGGAATCCCAGCGTCCGGCCGCGCGGGTGGGATCATCGGAAGGATCAACAATCATCACAGCACTGTTATAACAGCGCTGTGACAATCTAGCAACTCGCCGCGGAGAGGGCTGAGTCCAGAGTAAATCAGGCCCCCGAACGCGGGCGGTCACATGAACCGACCGGACGGTACTATCCACGCATGGCTATCCAAGACCCAGCTGTACGACGGAACGTGCCCCTCCAGACCCTCTACATCGCAGCCGGTGTCCTCACGGTCGGCGGCCTCGTCGTGCTCTTCATCGGCGTCGCCGTCGCATCGACACCGAACTACTCGCTCTACTCCTCCGGGCCCTCGCTCGGTGGGATCATCACGATCATCGTCGGCGCGGCACTGTCCAACGCCGGGATCCTCTTCCTCGTCGGTGCAGCGGTCGCGCACGCGATCAACTGGCAGATGGTGAACCGGGAGGTCACTGCAGATCAGACCGCAATCCGGCCCGCTGCGCCATCGCGCCCGACGTCGGAAGCGACGGAGTAAGCGCACCAGAGAAAGAGCCCCGGCCCACCCGAAGGTGAGCCGGGGCTCCAAGTGTCTGTCGCCTCACGCTAGGTTCGTGAGGGGACGCCGAGCGGTGCGGCGTCGCCGGGTATCCGGTCTCAGTGGGCTGTCCGGACGTTCTTCATCGCGTTGCGACGGATCTCCTTACGAGCGGCCTTTTCCGCATCCTCCCAGAGTTTCTTGACAACTTCGGGGTTCGAGGTGTCTGGGCGCTTCCTCTGCGGTTGAGGAGTGACTCTGATCGACGCCCTGCGTGTGGTCGACGTCGACTTCATGCGCGGCGTGATCTCGCCCGCGATCCAGTACCCGGACGAGCCGCTCAAGACGGACATGTCCAAGATGCCAATCCCGATCCCGCAGGAGGTCGCCCTCGAGCTCAACCGCGTGCCCGCGCAGTGGGGGAGAGCGACGCTCGTCGTCGGCGCCTACGGCCGCCCCGTCGCGCCGTACATGATCGAGGAGGCGTTCCGCGCCGCGCGCGTAACCGTCGAGGGTCTGCCCGAGGGCTTCCGCATCCACGACCTGCGCCACTACTACGCGTCGCTGCTGATCGCTGCGGGGCTCGACATCAAGACCGTGCAGGCGCGGCTGCGGCACGCATCGGCGAAGACCACGCTGGACACGTACTGGCATCTGTGGCCGGACAAAGACGAGTCCGCACAAGCTGTAGTCGCGGCCGCTTTTGCGAACCGGACCGCAACTCGTGCGGACTCTTTGCGGACTGGCGGGTCCGCTTGAGCTTAGAACCCGCGGCATCTCGCGGGTTCTAAATCAGACCCCGTAGTACAGCTCGTACTCGAAGGGGTGCGGGCGCTGCGCGAGCGGCTTGATCTCCTTCTCGCGCTTGTACTCGATCCAGGTCTCGATCAGCTCGGGGGTGAACACGCCGCCCGCGGTGAGGAAGTCGTGGTCGGCCTCGAGCGCGTCGAGCGCCTCGCCGAGGGACGCCGGCACCTGGGGGATGTTCTTGGCCTCCTCGGGCGGCAGCTCGTAGAGGTCCTTGTCGACCGGCTCGTGCGGCTCGATGCGGTTC
>NZ_JBQCGZ010000170.1:0-54854 GCF_051955155.1 Leifsonia sp. | reverse complement strand
AAGGCCAACGCCCTGTTCAAGCGCGACAAGGACTACGTCGTGATGAACGGCGAGGTGCTGATCGTCGACGAGCACACCGGCCGCATCCTGGTCGGCCGCCGCTACAACGAGGGCATCCACCAGGCCATCGAGGCCAAGGAGGGCGTGGAGGTCAAGGCCGAGAACCAGACCCTCGCGACCGTCACGCTGCAGAACTACTTCCGCCTCTACAAGAAGCTGTCCGGCATGACCGGTACGGCCGAGACCGAGGCGGCCGAGTTCATGAGCACCTACAAGCTCGGCGTCGTCCCCATCCCGACGAACAAGCCGATGCAGCGCAAGGACCAGCCCGACCTCGTCTACAAGAACGAGAAGGCCAAATTCGACCAGGTGGTCGAGGACATCGTGGTGCGCCACGAGAAGGGCCAGCCCGTCCTCGTCGGCACCACGAGCGTGGAGAAGAGCGAGTACCTCTCCCGCCTGCTGGCGAAGAAGGGCGTGCGCCACGAGGTACTGAACGCCAAGAACCACGCGCGTGAGGCGGCGATCGTCGCCCAGGCCGGCCGGCTCGGCTCGGTCACCGTCGCCACCAACATGGCCGGTCGCGGCACCGACATCATGCTCGGCGGCAACGCCGAGTTCCTCGCCGTCGCCGAGATGAACGCCCGCGGCCTCTCCCCGGTCGAGACGCCGGAGGAGTACGAGGCGGCCTGGGACGGCGTCTTCGCCGAGGTCAAGGCGAAGGTAGACGAGGAGGCCGCAAAGGTCATCGAGGCGGGTGGTCTCTACGTGCTCGGCACCGAGCGCCACGAGTCCCGCCGCATCGACAACCAGCTGCGCGGTCGTTCCGGCCGTCAGGGCGACCCGGGCGAGAGCCGGTTCTACCTCTCGCTCACCGACGACCTGATGCGCCTGTTCAACGCGGGCGCCGCCGAGAGCCTGATGGGACGCACGAGCGTCCCGGACGACATGGCGATCGAGTCGAAGGTGGTCAGCCGCGCCATCCGCAGCGCCCAGTCGCAGGTGGAGGCGCGCAACGCCGAGATCCGCAAGAACGTCCTGAAGTACGACGACGTCCTCAACCGTCAGCGCGAGGCGATCTACAGCGACCGCAGGCACATCCTGGAGGGCGACGACCTGCACGAGCGCGTGCAGAAGTTCCTCACCGACGTCGTCGACGACATCCTCGACCAGCACACCGGCGAGGGCAGCGGGGACGACTGGGACTTCGACGCGCTCTGGGCCGAGCTGAAGACCCTCTACCCGGTCGGCGTCTCGATCGACGAGGTCATCCAGGAGGCGGGCAACAAGGGCCGCATCAACCGCGACTTCATGCGCCGCGAGATCCTGTCCGACGCCAAGATCGCCTACCAGAAGCGCGAGGAGTCCCTCGGCTCTCCGGCGATGCGCGAGCTCGAGCGCCGCGTCGTCCTGTCGGTGATCGACCGCCGCTGGCGTGACCACCTCTACGAGATGGACTACCTCAAGGACGGCATCGGCCTGCGCGCGATGGCCCAGCGCGATCCGCTGGTCGAGTACCAGCGCGAAGGCTACGCGATGTTCCAGCAGATGATGGGAGCGATCCGCGAGGAGACCATCGGCTTCCTGTTCAACCTGGAGGTCGAGGTCAACCAGGCGCCGGGCGAGGTCGAGTCGCCCGAGGTCGCGGCCAAGGGCCTGACCCGGTCGGAGAACGAGCCGCGCCTGAGCTACTCCGCTCCCGGCGAGCAGGGCGAGGTCGAGGTCCGCAACCAGCGCGGCCAGATCGAGCAGGCGGCCACCGCCCGCGCCCAGCGCCAGCAGCAGCAGGCCGCACCGGCCGCCGAGGCGCCGGCGCAGGGCGCCACGCAGCGCGGTGCCTTCGGCCAGCGCGTCCCGGCCGAGGAGGCCCCGGCCAACCGCGCCGAGCGCAGGGCCCAGGCCAAGAAGCGCTGATCAGCGACCCGAGGTGAACGACGCGGCGGTCCCGGATGGGGCCGCCGCGTCGCGTTCCACGCCCGGTTCGAACTTTCGGACGATGCCGGACGAGGCGCCGCCGGCGAGGCTGGAAGCATGAAGCTCTCGTTCATCGCCGCCACCGTCTACCTGGCCGCCGGAATCGCCTCCGGCCTGTTCTACCGCGAGTTCACTAAGGCCAACGACTTCCCCGAGGGCGGAGCGACGCAGCTCGGCGTCGTGCACACGCACCTGCTTGTGCTCGGCTTCCTGGTGTTCCTGATCGTCCTGGTGCTCGACCGCCTGTTCGGCATCGCACGGGGCCCGCTGTTCCAGTGGTTCTTCTGGACCTACAACGCCGGCCTGCTGCTCACCGCCGCGATGATGGTCGTTCACGGGTCGCTGACCGTGCTCGGCGAGGCGAGTTCGGCCGCGATCGCGGGGATCGCCGGGATGGGCCACATCCTGCTCACGATCGCCCTCGCCCTGCTGATGGTGTCGCTGGGCCGGCGGATCTTCGGCGCCGGCCGTGCAGCGGCGGCCCCGGCCGTCGAGGAGGCGGGCGCCGTCACAGCACCGTGATCGCGGAGGCCCGCCAGCGCGCGCGGTGCCGCTCCAGGCGCATCGCGATCGCGCGGGACCGCGCCGGCTCGTGGACGACGACCACCGCCTCCACCGTGGCGTCGTCGATCCGGCAGAGGTGCGGCAGCCCGATGCGCACGCGCGGCCGCATCGCCCGCTCGCCGGTCGCGCTCCTGGCCCTGGCCGCGATGACCGCGCGGCGCGTCAGGTGCACGGCGACGCCGTCCGTGATCCAGCGCGCGACGTGGTCGAGCGATCGCGCACCGGCGATGATCTCCACGACGCACAGCGCGAGGCTCGCGCACAGCAGCCCGGGATCCCCGTCCAGGGCGGCCGGCGTCGTCGGCACCAGCGTCAGCTCGGGACGAGCGGCCCGGTCGTCGTCGTCGTCTCGCCGCCGCGCCGCTGTGCCGATCACTGGCCCGTCCTCCGCTCACCGCGCGCCCCCGGCGCGGCGAGGCCCACTCAACCAGTGGGCGGAAACCGGGACCAGAGCGCGAACGCGGGGTGGGGATCGGCGTCCGCCTACACTAGGGGGGTGTCGACGCTCAGTGATCTCGTTCATGCCCAGGGACGCTCCTCCGAAGACGATGTCGAATGGCTCCACGGTCTGGTCGGCGACTGGCAGCTCCTGGCCGACCTGGCCTTCGCGGACATCGTGCTCTGGGTGCCGACGACGGATGACGACTTCGTCGCGGTCGCGCACGCGCGGCCATCGAGCGCGGCGACCCTGTTCTACCGCGACTTCGTCGGCCAGCGGATCAAGCCGGAGTGGCGCCAGCAGGTCACCGATGCCTACCGCACCAAGGCGATCATCGACACCTCGGCACCGGACTGGTACGAGGAGACCCCGACCCGGGTGCGGGCGGTCCCGGTCATCCGCCGGCTGAGCGTGCACTCGCCGGAGACGGCGGACGAGCCGGTCGCCGTGATCACCCGGCACACCAACCTCAGCGAGGCGCGCACTCCGAGCCGCCAGGAGCTGACGTTCAACGACTGCGCGAACGACCTGTTCAACATGATCGCCACCGGGGACTTCCCCGACCTCGGCGCGCCCGCCGCGCCGCGCAGGGGAGCGCCGCGCGCCGCCGACGGCCTCATCCGCCTGGATGTGGACGGCATCACCACCTTCGCGAGCCCGAACGCCCTGAGCGCCTTTAACCGGATGGGCTTCACCGGCGAGCTGGAGGGGGAGTCGCTCGCGACTGTCACCACCGGCCTGCTCGCCGGCACCATCACCGTGGACGAGTCGCTCCCGCTGGTCGTGACCGGCCGCGCGCCGTGGCGCACCGACATCGAGGCCCGCGGCGTGACCGTCTCGCTGCGCGCCATCCCGATCCGCAACCGCGGCGAGCGGGTGGGAGCGATCGTGCTCTGCCGCGACGTGTCGGAGCAGCGCCACCAGGAGCGCGAGCTGATCACCAAGGACGCGACCATCCGGGAGATCCACCACCGGGTGAAGAACAACCTCCAGACGGTCGCATCGCTGCTGCGCATCCAGGCCCGCCGCACGCACTCCGAGGAGGCGCGCGAGGCGCTCAGCCAGGCGATGCGCCGGGTCGCGGCGATCGCCGTCGTCCACGACACGCTGTCGACCGGCCTCGCCCAGATCGTCGACTTCGACGACGTGTTCGACCGCGTCCTGCTGCTCGTCGCGGAGGTGGCGGCCAGCCACACCACGACCGTGCACCCGAAGAAGTCGGGGACGTTCGGCTCGCTGCCGAGCGAGTACGCCACCCCCCTCGCGCTGGCACTCACGGAGCTCGTGACGAACGCGGTCGAGCACGGCCTGGCCGGTCGCGAGGGGCAGGTCGAGATCATCGCGCACCGCTCGTCCGACTCGCTCACCGTGAAGGTGGTCGACAACGGCTCCGGCCTGCCGGAGGGCAAGGTCGGCAGCGGCCTGGGCACGCAGATCGTGCGGACCCTGATCCAGGGCGAACTCGGCGGCGCCATCGACTGGCACACGATGATGGGACAGGGCACCGAGGTCACCATCGAGGTGCCGCTGCGCTATCTGACGAAGGGCTGACGCGCGCGGCGCGGCGGAGCGGAATGTCCAGCCCGCCGGGGAGGACGCACCGCGGCGGCGGACGAATCGTCGCCGTATTGACAGGCACCGGTGCGGTGCCGGAAGAATGGTCCGCCGTGACCACTGCCGACGCTTCGCACCAGAACGACCGCCGTCCGTCCCTCGCACTCGACGGGAAGGCGTTCGACATGATCTCGTCCACCTCGAGCGCCGTCGACGCCGACGCTCCGACCCGGTTCCTGTACCGCGAGGCGGACGGCGTGCTGTGGGGCGATTACACCGGCGACACCGTGACCGTCGGCCGCTTCGTGGGACGCCGCGAGGACGACGAGCTGCACATCTCGTTCGTGCACCGCGGTGTCGACGGCAGCACCGCGCAGGGCTCCGCCGTGTCGCGGATCACGCGCGACGACGCCGGCCGCCTGGTGCTGACCGAGCGCTACGCGACGCCGGACGGGGAGCAGCACGTGTCGGTCTGCCGCGAGGTCGGCTGAGGCCGCCCGGTCGGAGCCGCCCGCCGGAATCGCTCCGAGCGCGCGGAGGGAAAGTGCCGGTCAGCGGCGCTTCCGCTCGGCGTGGAGCCGCTCGGCGCGCTGGTCGCTCGTGCGCACGAAGCGCGTCATCCCCATCCGTTCCCCCGAGCCCTGCAGGGTGTCCGAGGCGGGCTGCGGCAGGTGCAGCGAGACCTGCGCGCGGTACTCGTCCATCAGGAACACGGTGACGGTCGCCTTGATCGACGGCCACTGCGCCAGCCGGGTCGCGACGAGGTTGTGGATGGCGGAGACGCCGCTCGCGCGCACCAGCAGCATCGCGTCGTGCTCGCCGGTCATCACGGTGAAGTACTCGAGCTCGGGGAGCGTCTCGATGCGGGCGCGGAAGTCGGCCCACTGGCTCTGGCGCAGCGTCACGAAGACCAGCGCGGCGACGCTCAGCCCGACCGCCTGCGGGTCGATGTCCGCGTGGATGCCGCGGATGACGCCGCCCTTCACGAGCGCCTCGTAGCGCGCGTACGCGTTCGAGCGCGAGATGCCGAGCTCCTCGGCCAGCGCCGCGATGGAGATGCGGCCGTCCTCGCGGAGGAGCTCCAGCATCTGGAGATGCGTCTCGTCGAGTTCCATGCGCCCTCACATTCGTCCATAGCGGCGGCAGAATCGTCCGTTGGTTGGAGATATTATGCCGATTTCGCCCCGAGCGCATGCATTTTGTTCCGTGGAATCCGGAGTGAGTTGACACTCCTTTCCGCTAACCAGTACTTTCTCACCTAACCTTCCAACCGAGACCAAAGGGGTCACCCGTGTCCCACTCCCTGCGTCGCGCGGCCGTCATCGGCCTCGCCGTGGCCAGCGCGCTCGTCCTCAGCGCCTGCTCCGGCACCTCCTCCAGCTCGTCATCGGCCGGGAAGTCGATCGTGGTCGACGCCTCGTTCGACCTGAAGACGGCCGACCCGAACCGCGAGTACGAGACGACCGGCGGCATCGTCGCCCACGCGCTCTACCAGACCCTGCTCACCTTCGACGGCTCCGACGTCTCGAAGCCCGTCGACGGCCTCGCCAGCTACACGATGTCGTCCGACAACAAGGTCCTCACGCTGACCATGAAGGAGGGCGGCGTCTTCTCCGACGGCTCGAAGATCACCGCGGACGATGCGCTGTTCTCGCTCAAGCGCGTCCAGGGCATCAAGGGCAACCCGTCGTTCCTGCTCGACGGCGTCACCGTCGCGAAGACCTCGGACACCACCCTCACCCTGACCTCCGCCACGCCGAACCCGGCGCTGCCGTACATCCTGCCGAACCCCGCGCTCGGGGTGGTGAACAAGAAGGTCGTCGAGGAGAACGGCGGCTCCGACTCCGCGTCCGACAAGGCGGAGTCGTTCCTCAACAAGACCTCCGCCGGCTCCGGCCCGTACATCCTGGAGTCGTTCGACGCCTCCTCGCAGGTGGTGCTCACCAAGAACCCGAAGTACACCGGAAGCGCTCCCGCCTACGGCCGGGTGGTGCTCCGCAACGTGCAGGGACCGACGCAGAAGCTGAACGTGGAGGCGGGCGACTCGCAGATCGCGCTCGACCTGAACCCCGACCAGGTGGCCGCGCTCGACACCTCCAAGGTGAAGGTGATCTCCGCCCCGTCGCGCTACACGATCTTCATGCTTCTCAACCAGAACAGCGCCGTCGACCCGTTCACGAGCAACCCCGACTTCATGACCGCGGTCAAGAAGGGCATCGACTACGACAAGGTGCTCGACCTGGCGGGCAAGGGCTCGGAGCGCCCGGGCGGCGTCATCCCGTCGATCTTCGTCGGCGCGCTGAAGGCGGACGACGGAAACCAGTTCGACCTGGATGCAGCGAAGGCGGCCCTGGCCAAGTCCGGCTACAGCGGCCAGACCGTGAAGCTCAACTTCCCGAACGACATCACCGTGCAGGGCCTCTCGCTGCAGGCGGTCGCCGAGTCCATCCAGGCGCAGCTGAAGACGGTGGGCATCACCGTGCAGCTCGCCCCGGCCCCTGTCGCGACCGAGCTGGACGCCTACCGCAACGGCAAGGAGGCCATCGGCCTCTGGTACTGGGGACCGGACTTCCCGGACCCCTCGAACTACCTCGCGTTCACCCCGGGTGAGCTCGTCGGCCTCCGCGCCGGCTGGGCCGCGGGCGCGGACGCGACCGTGAGCGACCTGGCCGCGAAGGCGAAGGCCGCCACGGGTGACGCCCGCGAGGCCGCGTACCAGGAGCTGCAGAAGGCGCAGAACGCGTCCGGCCCGTTCATCCCGCTGCTGCAGCCCGCGCAGAACGTGGTGACGGCGAAGACGGTCTCCTCCGTGTCGCTCAACCCGCTGTGGACGATCGACTTTGCGAGCACCAAGTAGCACGGCCGAGCGAACCGAGCGCAGCGCGCCGGCGGGTCTGCACCCGCTGGCGCGCTACCTCGGTCTCCGGCTCGGCATCACCGTCCTCCTGCTCTTCGGCGTCACGCTGGTCACCTTCACGCTGACCAACCTGGTGCCGGCCGACCCGGTGCAGGCTGCGCTCGGCGAGCAGGCGGCGGGCGACCCGGCCATCGTGGCGAAGTTCCGGCAGGAACAGGGCCTCGACAAGCCGCTCCCCGTCCAGTACCTCACCTACCTCGGGCACTTGCTGCAGGGAAACCTCGGGACCTCGACGCAGACGCGCAACCCGGTCACCGACGACCTCGCCCGCGCATTCCCGGCCACCATCGAGCTGGCGGTGAGCGCCATCGTGATCTCGATCATCCTCGGGATCGGCCTCGGCATCGTGGCCGCGCTCAAGCGCCGCACGTTCTGGGACCAGCTGATCCGCGTGGTCAGCCTGATCGGGGTCTCGATGCCCGCGTTCTGGCTGGCGCTGATCGTCTACTTCGTGTTCTTCTACCAGCTGCACCTGTTCCCCGGCTCCGGGCGGCTGTCGCCGACGACGGTCCCGCCGCCCCATGTCACCGGCCTGTACACGGTCGACTCCCTGCTGGCCGGAGACCTCGTGACCTTCGGCGACGCGGTGTCCCACCTGGTGCTGCCGGCCTCGGTGCTCGCGCTCTACACGATCGGCCTGCTGACCAGGTTCGCGCGGTCGGCTGTGCTCGAGGTGCTCGACCTCGACTACGTGCGGGCGGCGCGCGCGAAGGGCCTGCCCGGGCGCACGGTCGTGTTCGGCTATGTGCTGCGCGGTGCGCTGGTGCCGATCATCACGGTCGTCGGGCTGGCCTTCGGCTCTCTGCTGTCCGGGACCGTGCTGGTGGAGAAGATCTACGCGTGGCACGGGCTGGGGGAGTACGCCTACTCCGCCGCCACCAAGCTCGACCTGCCGGCGATCATGGGCGTCGGCCTGGTGGTCGGCTGTGTCTACATCGGCCTGAACCTCGTCGTCGACGTGGCGTACGGGGTCATCGACCCGCGGGTGAGGACGGCATGACCCAGGACGTTCTGACCGAGGGGCTGCGCGCCCCGTTCCGCCGCAGGCTGGCGCTGCCGCGCACCCTCCGCGCACCGCTCGCGGTCGTCGGAACGGTCATCATCGCCGTCTGGCTGGTGGTCGCCGTGTTCGCGCCGTGGATCGCGCCCTACGACCCGCTCGCCCAGGACTTCACCAAGCTCCTCGCACCGAACGCCGTGAACTGGTTCGGCACCGACGAGGTGGGCAGGGACGTGCTCTCCCGCGTCATCGCCGGCTCGCGGGTGTCCATCCTAATTGCGCTGCTGCTGGTCGCGGCCTCGCTCGTGATCGGCTCGGTGCTCGGCGCGCTCGCCGGCTACCTCGGCAAGGCGGTGGACGAGGTGATCATGCGCATCGCGGACCTGGTCTTCGCCTTCCCGACGATCATCCTGGCGATGGTGATCGCGGCCTCGCTCGGTCCGAGCCTGACGAACGCGGTGATCGCGATGCTCATCGTCTCCTGGCCCGCCTACGCGCGCGTCACCCGGTCGCTCGTCCTGGGCGCTCGCAACAGCGAGTACGTGATCGCCGGCCGCCTGCTCGGCAACAACGCCGTCACGTCGCTCGCCAAGGACATCCTGCCGAACATCATCGCGCCGGTCTTCGTACTGGCGACGCTGGATGTCGGCACGGCCATCCTGCTGCTCTCCGGCCTGTCGTTCCTGGGCCTCGGCGCGGTGCCGCCGACGCCGGACTGGGGCGCGATGGTCTCCTCCGGCGTGCTGAACTTCTCGTCGTGGTGGATCGCCGTCTTCCCCGGCCTCGCGATCCTGAGCGTCGTGCTGGCCTTCAACTTCCTCGGCGACGCGCTGCGCGACTCGCTCGACCCGCGCACGGCCGAGGGCATCCAGGGGAGGGCACTGTGAGCGGCCTCACGATCCGCGACCTGACCGTGACGATGGGCACCGATCAGCGCTCGCGGCAGATCATCACCGGCATCGACCTCGACGTCCCGGCCGGCAGGATCACCGGCCTCGCGGGCGAGTCCGGCTCCGGCAAGACGATGACCGGCCTCGCCACCCTCGGCCTGCTGCCCGCTGGCGGCCGTGCCGCCGGGCGCATCGAGTACGGCGGGCGGAACGTGCTCGACCTGCGCGGCCGCGAGCTGAACGCGCTGCGCGGCTCCCGGATCGCGATGGTCTTCCAGGACCCGACCGCGAGCCTGCACCCGATGCTGACCATCGAGCGCCAGCTGACCGACCACCTGCGCCGGCACAGGGGCCTGTCCAAGAAGGACGCGGTGGCCCGTGCGCGGGAGACGCTCGAGGTCGTCAGGGTGCCGGACCCGGAGGGCGCGCTGCGCAAGTACCCGCACCAGTTCTCGGGCGGCCAGCTGCAGCGCATCGCGATCGCCATCGCGATCGTGTGCGGGCCCGACGTGCTGATCGCGGACGAGCCGACCACCGCGCTCGACGTGACCGTGCAGGCCGGCATCCTGCGGCTGCTCAGGTCGCTGTGCGACGAGCTGGACCTCGCCGTCCTACTGGTCACGCACGACCTCGGCGTGATGTCCGCGCTCGCGGACACCATCGCCGTGATGCGCCACGGCGCGCTCGTCGAGCACGGCGACCGCCACCAGGTGATCACCGCTCCCGCCGATCCCTACACCAGAGCGCTGATCGACGCGCTGCCGACCGCGGACAGGGAGGACGGATGAGCCTGCTGGAGATCGACGACCTGGTCGTCACCTACAAGCTGCCCGGCCGCGGCCGGATGACCGCTGTGGACGGTGTCGGCCTGCGCCTCGACAACGGCCAGGTGCTGGGCCTCGTTGGGGAGTCCGGGTGCGGCAAGTCGACCATCGCCCGGACGGTGTGCGGGCTGGAGCCGGTGCACTCCGGCAGCGTGCGGTTCGCCGGCTCCCCGGTGCGCCGGCTCGGGCTACGCAGGCGCGACCGCGAGCAGCTGCGCATCCAGATGGTGTTCCAGAACCCGTACGCGTCGCTGAACCCGCGCCGCACGATCGCGAGCCAGCTCGAGGACGGCCTGCGGATCAACCCGGACCGTTCGGCGTGGACGGTCGCCTCGCTGCTGGAGGCGGTCGAGCTGGATGCGTCGGCCGCTGCCAAGCACCCGCACGCGTTCTCCGGCGGTCAGCGCCAGCGCATCGCGATCGCCCGCGCCATCGCGACCGGTCCGGAGCTGCTGATCGGCGACGAGCCGATCGCGTCGCTGGACGCCTCGCTGCAGGCGAGCGTCGCGGGGATGATGCGCCGGCTGGTGCTGGAGACGGGCGCCGGACTGCTGTTCATCAGTCACGACCTCTCGATCGTGCGCGAGATCGCGGACGACGTCGCGGTGATGCGCGCCGGGCGGATCGTGGAGTCCGGACCGGTCGCGCGGGTCTGGGACGAGCCGCAGGAGGAGTACACGCAGCGTCTGCTCGCCGCCATCCCGCGGGTGGACGGCCTGGGCATCCTGCCCGGCTGATCGCGCGGCTCCAGCTTCGAATGCCAGCACGCCTCGCGAGCCCTGACTGACTGTTGACACGTCCGGCAGGCATGAGGGGCGGTCTAGATAGACTCAACAGTCTGGTGCGACGGTGTTATGGTCTGGCATCCTTCAGCCATGCCGCTGCAGACTCCGTACGGCGTTCTCTCCGGACCGGTCGAACGCGCCGATCTACTCTCTCCGAGCGGCGGGCAGTGGCCGCACTATCACGTGTGGGTTCGCACACCGCTGGGGACCTACGACTCTGCGATCAACCTGAAGTCCCTCACCGACATCCGCATCGAGTACCGGACTCGCGTCCTCGAAAGGGTGACCTTCGCCGGGCTTCTCGGCCAGCCAGACGGTTGGCATCCGCTCGCCCAGACTCCGACCTCCGGCGCGCTCGACTACGTGCGGCTCCCCGCGGCTCGGGGGACCACGGGATGGCGGCTGCAAACCGGGCAGAATCTCATCGACGCGATGCGAACGCTTCTGAATGGGTGCACACGCATCCACATCTTCGGTGCGGCGTACAGCACGGGCCTCGGCGTGCACGATGTCCACATGAACCAAGGGGATCCGCCGGACAGTGAGTTCGCGCCCCTTGACGCAATCTGGCAAGACGGCGGTCTGATCGTCGAGACCGGAACCGCCAATCCGGCGACACTGCTGCAGATCAAATTCGAGACGCAGTCGCTGCACACCGACGCGCAGGGCCACCCGATCTTCGTCTCAGACATCCCGCCGCTCTATGTCCCCTTTTGGCGCTGGCCGCCGGATAACCCCCTGTCCGCTCGGGAACGGCAGCTGCTCACCGACGACGGACTCGTCGGTCTCGCGGCCCTGGCCCGCTCCCTGCCCGAGCTCGGCACGGCATCGCGTTCTTCGGTGCGTGCGGTGCTGCATGCCGAACTCGCTGCCCGTCTGCCGGAGGCCGACGCCGCGCGGATCGACGCCATCGCCGGATATGTGGAGGCACTCGGACGCGTGCTGTGAGCGCTGCCGGAAGATGGGGCGCAGTTCGACGGGCACGGCCGCGAACGCAGAAGGTCGTGCTCGGCTTCGATCCACGGACCAGTGCTACCGGTCACGCGTGATCGTCGGAGAAGAGCTCTTCGAGCGCGTCGGCGAGGTCAGGCGCTTCGCTGTCGAGCATCCGCTCCGCAAGCGCTCGCGCGGAGAGTCGCGTAATCTCACCCAGTCCCCCAGCGTCCGAGCAGACGAACCGGAACCGTGAGTTTGACGGCAGAGGCGCCGACCCGCAACACTTACTCCCCGGGTTCGAGAGTGGAGCTTGCGTAAAGCGGCCGAATTTCTTAGCGCTGCAGACCGCGCGCTGAAGACCACGGTGGTTCTCGAGGACCAATGATCTTGTCAGGTCGCTGACTTCCGGCGGGACGTGTTCGCGCTCACCAGAGCCGCTGGGAGGTAAGTGATTCACGGAGCGGGCGAGGTCGGGGTGTCAGTGTGCCCGCCTAGGGTCGGGCTATGGCCTTGGGACTAATCGATCGACTTCGCCGGCGGCGGGATCCGATGCAAGTAAGTGCGCGGGAGCATATCTACCCGAATCATCGTGACGTTGAGGCGCGGCTGCGCAAATTTCTCGATGCGCCGAGGGGCGTGCAGCGCCAGGTTCTCATCGAGTTGTACGCCGTGGCGGTCATGCGCGAACCGGGGGCCAGGGGGCCGGCTATGGTGGCAATTATCGCCGCGCTCGCAGCTGCCGGGACATTGCTTTGCTCCTTCTTTGTTGCCCTCCTGGCCAGCATGGTGGCCAAGACACCGGCAGACGCCGTCACAGGCGACATGACGGAACGCTCCTTCCGCGTGCTCGAGAGTGCCCTCAACTCGAACTTGGGGCTCGTGGTCGAAGTGTGCGTAGTGCTTCTCATCACTGCGGCGCTCGCATGGGTCTTCGCGCTCTTGCAAGATCACGAGCGTACGCAGGCGCGTGTTTGGATCCACATCTACGAGGATGCTCTACAAGGCGAAGAGGACGCACAATCCTCACGCGCATGGAGCTGGTGGGAACTGTGGCGAGGTCGTTCCACCGCGGCGACAGTGTCTCGGGCCTCCAGCGTGAGGCATCGCCGATGATCTGGCCTCAGATGCCCCGCGCAGTCAGGGTCACGCTATTGGGATCCGAGGCGGGTGGGGGAACTCCGTCAACACGCCGGTGCCAACATCCACCACGGGATGCGCTCGGACGTCGTTCAGCTCCAGGTTCCGCAGCGACCACGCCGCGTCATCGCACACGCAATCAGCGCGGCCCATACACGTCCGCCCGGTGCGACTCCTCCTGCGGCGGCGTCAAAATCGCGCTCCGTTCCTGAGTTCTTCACGCCTCCGCGCGGCGTGTTGCGTGAAGAAGTCCGGAACGGATGGCGGGCACAGCAGAACGCCGAGGGACGCTCTCCGGACGATGGTCGTCTGCTAGGTGTTCGGGGAGCGCCGCCTCGGCGGGTGATGCAGGGTGCTGGTCCTCGGGGTCAGGAGGCGCGGCGTGCGCGCGCGGCGCGGCGCTTCAGGGCACGGCGCTCGTCCTCGGAGAGGCCGCCCCAGACGCCCGAGTCCTGGCCGGTCTCGAGGGCGTACTGCAGGCAGATCTCGGTCACGGTGCAGCGCGCGCAGACCGCCTTGGCCTTGTCGATCTGGTCGACGGCGGGGCCGGTGTTGCCGACGGGGAAGAAGAGCTCGGGGTCCGCGGTCAGGCAGGCGGCTTTGTCGCGCCAATCCATGAAGATATGCTCCTTGTTTGCTGGGTGTCTCCTGGCCCGATGGGCCTAGAATGCAGGTAAGCAGCCGGGTTACAGGGTTCTTCAGATCCATGGGGAATGAGACCTGCCCACAACCCTGTGAGCACTAACTCGACCGTCAATATGCTCCCATAGCGCTTAATCCGAATCAATAGTTTTGTATGGGATAACGCTGTGAACACGAGCCGGAAACATCAGGATGATATAGTGCCCGATCCCTCGCCGACCCGTCCCCCCGCGAACAGGCCAGCCCTGCTCCTCGTGCTCGCGGTCATCCTCGCGCTCGAGTCGCTGCTGGTGACCGGGCTCGCGGTGTGGCTGCTCGTGGAGCTGCTCACCGTGAAGCCGGAGTCCTACACGACAGCGGTCGCGATCTTCGTGCTCGTGGTGTTCGCTGCCGGCTGGCTCATCCTCACCCTGGTCGGGATCCTGCGGCTGCGGGGCTGGGCGCGCGCGTCGACCGTGACCATCCAGATCCTCATGCTGGCCGTCGCCGTCGGGAGCTTCCAGGGCCTGTTCGCCCGCCCGGACGTCGGCTGGGCACTCCTGATCCCAGCTGTCGTCGCCGGGGTGCTCGCGCTGGCGCCGTCTGTCGTCCGCGCGACGACGCGCAACACGGAGTCACACGAATAACGCGACGGCCGGGAACAAGCTCAGACTCGGAGACGTTATGCCCGACATCGTGACTGAACTCTCCGCCCCGCCCCTCGCCTCCTCCGCCACCATCGAGACCGCCCGTGCCGGGCACGACGCCTGGCACGCCGCACGGCTCGCGTCCGTCACCGGCCCGACCGGGAACCTCGCGCTCATCCAGACGCGCTGGCTTCCCGACGGCGACGAGACGACCGCGGAGGACGCCCTGGCCGGACAGCCGGCGACGGTCACCGCGACCGAGCTCGAGCGCAACAGCCTGGAGACAGGTCGGCCGGAGCGCGGCATCCGGCTCTGGGACGCCGCCTCGCCCGCGATCCGCGACTTCGAGACGATCGAGGTGTTCCCGTTCGACCCGTCCTGGGTCATCGAGGCGACGTTCACCCCGGTCGAGGGCGAGCGCACCATCCCGTTCGAGCACATCCGCGACAACGGCCTGACCCGCGACCTGGTCGTGCCCGGCGACATCACGTTCCACCGCGACGGCGTCGACTACACGCTGAGCGCCTTCGACGACGACGGCACGCTGCTGCTCGTCTTCGGCGACCCGACGAACGGCGCGGACGGCGACGACGGCACCTACGCGTCCGGCCGGTTCCTGTTCGTGACCCGCGACGGCGACCGCGCCGTGCTCGACTTCAACCGTGCCTTCGTCCCGCCCTGCGGGTTCTCGGACCAGTACAACTGTCCGCTGCCGCCGCGGAACAACCGCTTCCCCGTCCCGGTGACCGCCGGCGAGAAGCGCGTCGTCTTCCGCGACGGCGCAGCGCACTGACGTCGCGCACGACCCTCACCCTCACAGCACCTTCCCCCAGCACAGGAGAACTCCCTTGAGAAAGACCCCCCTGCTCGCCACGCTCGCGATCGGCCTCGCCTCGGCGCTGGCGCTCGCCGGCTGCGCCGGAGCGTCCTCGTCCGCCACGGGCGCCGACGCGTCCATCGCGATCGGCTCGCTCTATGAGCCGGTGAACCTGGACAACACCGCCGGCGGCGGCCAGGGCGTCACCGAGGCCCTCAACGGCAACGTCTACGAGGGGCTGTTCAAGCTCACCGACGCCGGCGAGGTGCAGCCGCTGCTCGCCACGAAGTACACCCAGAGCGCCGACGGCCTCAGCTATACCTTCACCCTGCGCGACGGCGTGACGTTCCACTCCGGCAAGCCGCTGACCAGCGCCGAGGTGAAGTCCAGCATCGAGCGCGTCCTCGCCGACCACTCGCAGTCGGCGCGCAAGTCGCAGCTGTCCGTCATCTCGAAGATCGACACCCCGGACGCGAAGACCGTCGTTATCTCGCTGAAGACCCGCTCGATCTCGCTGCCGTACAACCTCAGCTACGTGTGGATCTTCGGACCGGGCACCACGAACTACAAGACGGCGGAGGACGGCACCGGCCCGTACACGCTCGGCACCTGGAAGCGCGGCAGCTCGCTCAGCCTCGAGCGCTGGAGCGGCTACTGGGGAGACAAGGCGAAGAACAAGGAGGTCGTCTACGACTACTTCACCGACGCCAGCGCCCTCTCCAACGCCCTGCTGACCAATCAGGTGGACATCGTCACGAGCATCCAGAGCCCGGACTCGCTGACCCAGTTCGAGGGCAACAAGGACTACACGATCAGCAACGGCAAGTCGACCACCAAGGAGCTCCTCGCCTTCAACGACAAGGTGGCCCCGTTCGACAAGGCCGAGGTGCGCAAGGCCGTCTACTCCGCGATCGACACGAAGAAGCTGCTGAGCTCCATCTGGGGCAAGTACGGCACGCTGATCGGCTCGATGGTCCCGCCGAGCGACCCCTGGTACGAGGACCTCACCACGGTCAACCCGTACGACGTCTCGCTCGCCAAGAAGGAGCTGGCCGCGGCCGGCCTGCCGAACGGCTTCACCTTCACGCTCGACACCCCGACCTACGACCCGCACCCCGCGGTCGCCGAGTTCCTGAAGAGCGAGCTGGCGAAGGTCGGCATCACCGTGAACATCAATTCCATCTCGGCCGACGAGTGGTACACGAAGGTGTTCAAGAACCACGACTTCACGGCGACGCTGCAGGAGCACGTCAACGACCGCGACGTCGTCTGGTACGGCAACCCGGACTTCTACTGGGGCTACGACAACCCGCAGGTCACCGCGTGGGTGAACGAGGCCGAGCAGGCGTCGACGACCGCGGAGCAGACCGCAAAGCTCAAGCTGGTTAACGAGCAGATCGCGAAGGACGCCGCCAGCGCGTGGCTGTACCTCTACCCGCAGATCGTCGTCGCCTCCAGCGATGTCAGCGGCTACCCGGTCAACGGCCTGAACTCGCAGTTCTTCGCCTACGACATCGTCAAGAAGTAGCGTCCGGAGAACGGACGACCCCACTGCCCGCAGGAGGCCATCGCGCCTCCTGCGGGCAGTCACGTGCTCCCGCTGATTAGGCTTGACGGATCATGGCAACCTACCTCCTGCGCCGCACCGCGTTCCTCGTGGTGTCGCTGCTGCTCGCCATGGTGGTGCTGTTCTTCCTGCTCCGCGTGCTGCCGGGCGACCCGGCCAACGCGCTGCTCTCGGCCAGCGCGACGCCCGAGCAGATCAAGGCCGCCCAGCAGCAGGTCGGCAGCGATCAGCCGCTGCCCGCGCAGTTCGTGAGCTGGTTCGGCTCGCTGCTCACGCTCGACCTCGGGCAGTCGTTCATCACCTCGCTCCCGGTGGGACCGGAGATCGCCTCCCGGCTGGCCGTCACCATCCCGCTGACGCTGCTGTCGTTCGTGCTCGCGCTGCTGCTCGCCCTCCCGATCGGGTTCGTCGCCGCCTGGAAGGCCGACCGCTGGTACGGGCTCGCGCTCTCCGCGTTCTCGCAGCTCGGCATCGCCGTCCCGGTGTTCTGGGTGGGCATCCTGCTGGTGAGCGTCTTCTCGGTGAACCTGCGCTGGTTCCCCTCCGGCGGCTTCCCTCGCGACGACTGGGCCGACCCGGCGGCGGCGCTGGAGTCGCTCGCGCTGCCGATCATCACCATCGCGATCGTGATGAGCGCCTCCATCTCCCGCTACGTCCGCAGCGCGACCCTCGACGTGATCGGGAGCGACTACCTGCGCAACGCCAGGGCGCTCGGCTCCGGCTTCGGCCGGGCGATGTGGCGGCACGGCCTGCGCAACGGCGCTGTCCCCGTCATCTCGGTGCTGGGCATCGAGCTGGCGACCACCTTCCTCGGCGCGGTAGTGGTCGAGAGCGTCTTCACGCTGCCCGGCCTCGGCAGCATGCTGCTGCGCGCGATCGAGCAGCACGACTACCCGAACATCCAGGGCATCCTGTTCGTCTCGACCCTGCTGGTGCTGATCGTGGGCTTCGTCGCCGACATCCTGCAGCGCCTGATCGACCCGCGGCTGCGGCAGAGCATCTCGGGGAACCGATGAGCGCGGTGGTGGACCAGGCGGCGGCGCAGGGCGCGCCGGACGACCCGCGCGCTGCGGCCAGGCGGCGGGCGCGCCGCTCGGTGACCCTCGGCATCGGCCTCACGCTCGTCGGGCTCGTCGTGCTGGTCGCCGCGGTCTCCTTCGTCTGGCTCCCGTACGCGCAGGGCGACACCTCGGGCGGCCGGCTGCAAGGACCCAGCGCGGAGCACTGGCTCGGGACGGACAAGCTCGGCCGCGACCTGACCACCCAGCTGATGATCGGCGCGCGCATCGCCCTCGCCGTCGGCCTCGGGGCGGTAGCGATCGGGGCCGTGATCGGCGTCACGATCGGGATGCTCGCCGCCTTCGCCACCCGCTGGCTCGACGACACGATCTCCGCCGTCCTCGACATCCTGATCGCCTTCCCGACACTGCTGCTCGCCATGCTGATCGTCGCCGCGCAGGGCGCGTCGCTCGGCACCGCCATCCTCGCGATCGGGCTCGCGATGTCCGCGGTCGTCGCGCGGCTGACGCGCGTGCTCGCCAAGCGCGTGCTCGCGCAGCAGTACGTCACGGCCGCGCGCACCTCCGGCACCTCCTGGCCCGGCGTCGTCGCCCGGCACATCCTCCCGAACATCTGGCCGACGCTCGGCGTCAACCTGGCTCTGCAGTTCGGCGTCGCCGTGCTGGCGGAGGCGAGCCTGTCCTACCTCGGACTCGGGGCGCCCCCGCCGAACGCGTCCTGGGGCCGGATGCTGCAGGAGGCGCAGGGCACCGTCGCCGTCGCACCGGTCGGCGCGATCGCCCCCGGCATCGCGCTGGTGGTGCTGGTGATCGGCGTCAACCTGGTGGCGGACGGGCTGCGGGATGTCGCCGACCCGACCAGGAGGAGGTCGCGATGATCCTCGACGTCGCAGGTCTGACGGTCACCGCGCGGGACGGCTCCGCGCTGGTCGACGACGTGAGCTTCTCGCTCGCCGCGGGGGAGCGGCTGAGCCTGATCGGCGAGTCCGGCTCCGGCAAGTCCCTGACCTCGTTCGCGATCACCGGTCTGCTCCCGGACGGGCTCACCGCCGCGGGCAGCGTCGAGCTCGCGGGCGTGCAGGTGATCGGCTCGAAGGAGCGGGTCCTCGTCCCGCTGCGCGGCCGCACCGTCTCGATGGTGTTCCAGGAGCCGCTGACCGCCCTGGACCCGCTGATGCGGCTCGGCGACCAGGTCGCGGAGCCGCTGCGGCGCCACCTCGGTCTGCGCGGCAGCGCGCTGCGCTCGGCCGTGCGGGATGCGCTGGCCGAGGTGCGGCTGCCGGAGCCGGAGCGCATCGCCAGGGCGTACCCGCACGAGATCTCCGGCGGTCAGCGCCAGCGCGTCGCCATCGCGGCCGCGCTCGCCTGCCGCCCGCAGCTGCTGATCGCCGACGAGCCGACCACGGCGCTGGACGTCACCGTGCAGGCGGACATCCTGTCCCTGCTGGACACGCTGGTCGCCGAACGCGGGATGGCGCTGCTGTTCGTCAGCCACGACCTGGCCGTCGTCTCCCGGATGACCGACAGGGCGCTCGTGCTGCGCGGCGGCCGCGTGGTCGAGGAGGGCAGCATCCAGCGCATCCTGAGCGCCCCCGCCGATCCCTACACCGTCGACCTCGTGCGCAGCGCCCGCGAGCTCGACGCGGCCCTGGAGGTGCGGTGACCGCCATCCTCGAACTTCGCGACGCCGGCTTCCGCTACCGGCGCGCCGCCGCTCCCGCGCTGGAGGGCGTCTCGTTCTCCGTGCAGGAGGGGCGCAGCGTCGGCCTCGTCGGCGAGTCGGGGGCGGGCAAGACGACCGTGCTGTCGCTGCTGCTCGGCCTCGCCGACCCGACCAGCGGAGCCGTCCTCTTCGACGGTGCTCCGCTGGACCGGCGCGATCGCGGCACCATGCGGGCGTTCCGCCGCAGCGTGCAGACGGTGTTCCAGGACCCGTACTCGTCGCTGGACCCGCGGCAGAGCGTCGGCCGGATCGTGGGGGAGCCGCTCGCGTCGCTCCGGATCGCCTCCGGGGCGGACGCGGCCGACCGCGTCGCCTCGGCGCTGCGCGCCGTCGCGCTCCCCGAGGACGCGGCGCGCCGGTTCCCGCACGAGTTCTCCGGCGGCCAGCGCCAGCGCATCGCGATCGCACGCGCGATCGTCTCGCGCCCGCGCGTGCTGCTCGCCGACGAGCCGGTCAGCGCGCTGGACGTGACGACGCGCATCCAGATCATCGAACTGCTCTCCACGCTCGCCGAGACCGAGGGCATGACCGTCGTGATGGTCTCGCACGACCTCAGCGTGGTGGCGACGCTGTGCCGGGAGACGGTCGTGCTGCGCTCCGGCCGCGTCGTCGAGCAGGGCCCGACCCGTCAGGTGCTCGGCGCCCCCGCCGACCCGTACACGCAGCGCCTGCTCGCCTCCGTCCCGCGCCTGCCCGCCTAGCCCCCGGAACATTTGCGCCACATCTCGGCTCCAGCCCCGCTCGAGCCGCGATCTGGCACAAATGCTCAGCGGGCGTGATGAGAGCTCAGTCGAGCCCGAGCTTCTTCCGCAGCGACGCGACGTGCCCGGTGGCCTTCACGTTGTAGAGCGGGAGGCGGATGCTGCCGTCCGGGTCGACGACGAACGTCGAGCGGATGACGCCCTCGACGGTCTTGCCGTAGAGCTTCTTCTCTCCGTACGCGCCGTAGGCCTTGTGGACAGCCAGGTCCTGGTCCGAGAGCAGCGGGAAGTTCAGGCTCTCCTGCTCCTGGAACTGCTTGTTCTTCGCCGGGGCGTCCTTGGAGATCCCGATCACCTGGTAGCCGCTGGACGCGAGCGAGTTGAGGTTGTCGCGGAAGTCGCACGCCTCCGTGGTGCAGCCCGGGGTCATCGCCGCCGGGTAGAAGTACACGATCACGTTCTTCCCCGCGTAGTCGGAGAGCGAGACGGGCTCGCCGTCCTGGTCGGTCAGGGTGAACGCGGGGGCCTCACGGCCCGCTTCCAGTCGCACATCGGTCATGCGTCCATTCTGCCCCGGCCGGGCACTGTCGCGCTCAGCCGGCGAAGGTCGCGAGCAGGCGCTGCAGCGAGTCGAGCCGGGCGCGGCCGGTCTCGCCGAGCCGTCCCTCCTCGACGGCCTCCACGATGGCGCAGTCGGGGGCGTCCGGGAGGTGGGTGCAGCCGCGCGGGCAGTCCTCGGCGAGCTCGGCGAGGTCGGTGAACGACTTGAGGATGCTCGCGGTGTCCACGTGCCCCAGCCCGAACGAACGCACTCCCGGGGTATCGATCACCCAGCCGTGGCCCTCGCCGTTCTCGACCCGCAGCGACACCGTGGACGACGAGGTGTGCCTGCCGCGGCCGGTCACCTCGTTGACGTGCCCGGTCGCCCGTCCCGCCCCCGGCACGAGCTCGTTCACGAGCGTGGACTTGCCGACGCCGGAGTGCCCGACCACCACGGTGTCGTGGCCGACGAGCGCCGCCCGGATCTCGTCGACCGGGATGCGGTCCTCACGGCTGGTGAACACCGGGAGGTCGAGCCCGGCGAAGTTCTTCAGGAACGGCGCGGGATCGGCGAGGTCGATCTTGGTGACGCACAGCATCGGCTCGATGCCCGCGTCGTACGCGGCCACCAGGTAGCGGTCGACCAGCCGGGTGCGCGGCTCCGGGTTGGCCGCGGCGACCACGATGAGCATCTGGTCGGCGTTCGCGACGATCACGCGCTCCACGTCGTCCGTGTCGTCCGCGCTCCGGCGCAGGAGCGTGCTGCGCGGCTCGACCCGCACGATCCGGCCGAGCGTCCCCTCCTCGCCGCTGGTGTCCCCGACGACCGCGACGCGGTCGCCGGTCACGATCGGGTTGCGCCGCAGCTCGCTCGCACGCGCGGCGATCGACTGCCGCTCGTCCGGGGTGTCCTCGTCGAGGAGCACCGTGTAGCGCCCGCGGTCGACGCCGAGCACGCGCGCGATCTCCGCGTCGGCGTGGTCGGGCCGCACCTTCGTGCGCGGCCGGTTGCCCTTCGGGTTCGGGCGCGTGCGGATGGTGGACTCGTCGTAGAGGTCGAACTCGTCGTCCTCGTCATCGTCCGCCCACCACGAGCCCGTGCCGTCGGTCACGCTGGGTCGGCGCCTTCGTGCAGCATCCGCGTCCAGAGCGCGGTGAACTGGGGGAGGGTCTTCGCGGTGGTGGCGACGTTCTCGATCTCCACGCCGGGGACGACCAGGCCGACGATCGCGCCGGCGGTGGCCATCCTGTGGTCCTCGTAGCTGCGCCAGACGCCGCCGGTGAGCGGGCGCGGCTCGATGCGCAGCCCGTCCTCGAGCTCCGTGACCTGTCCGCCGAGTCCGTTGATCTCGGCCGCGAGTGCGGCGAGCCGGTCGGTCTCGTGGTGCCGGATGTGGCCGATGCCTGTGATCTCGCTCGCGTCCTCCGCGAGTGCAGCGATGGCGACGAGGGCGGGAGCGAGCTCGCCGCCGGTGGTCAGGTCGAGCTGCACGCCGCGGATGCGCTCCGGCCCGGTCACCGTGAGCCGGTCGCCGTCGCGCTCGATCGTGGCGCCGAACATCGGGAGCAGATCGGCGAGGTCGGCGCCGACCTGGGTCGTCGTCTCCGGCCAGCCGGTGATGGTCACCGACCCGCCGGTCACGACCGCCGCGGCGAGGAACGGCGCCGCGTTGGAGAGATCGGGCTCGATGTCCACGTCGCGCGCGGCGATCGTCCCCGGCCGCACGATCCAGCGACCGACCTCCGGCGCGGCGCGGCCCACGCCGCGGTCGGCCAGCGCGGCGATCGTCATCTCGATGTGCGGCAGGCTCGGGAGGCGCTCGCCGGAGTGGGTGAGGTCCAGGCCGTCCTCGAACCGGCTGGCGGACAGCAGCAGCGCGCTGACAAACTGGCTGGAGCTGGAGGCGTCCACCGAGATCGCGCCGCCGGCGACCGATCCGGTGCCGTGGACGGTGAAGGGGAGCGAGCCGCGGCCGTCGTCGTTCACGTCGACGCCGAGCGCGCGCAGGGCGGAGATGATCGCGCCCATCGGGCGGCCGCGCGCCGAGTCGTCGGCGTCGAACATGGTCGGCCCGAGCGCGAGGCCGGCGATCGGCGGGACGAAGCGCATGACCGTCCCGGCCTGCCCGCACTCGATCGTCGTGCTGCCGAGCAGCTCCTCCGCGGGGGTGACCAGGAGGTCGGCGCCGAACGCGCTCGCCCCCTCGCGCTCCTGGATGCTCACGCCGAGCGCGCGCAGCGCCTCGACCATGTTGCCGGTGTCGCGGGAGTGCAGGGGAGCGCGCAGCAGCGACGGCCCGTCCGCGAGCGCCGCGAGCACGAGCTCGCGCGCGGTCAGCGACTTCGAGCCGGGGAGCGACACGGTCGCCGTCACCGGGCCCGTCGCAACGGGGGCCGGCCACAGCGTGTTCGGCTCCTCCGTGCGGTTGTCGCCGTACGGATCGAAGTCGGGAGCGGAATATTTCGAGATCAGCATTGTTGTCAAGATTATCCGTGATCGTGAACGAAGGAAGGACGAGCCTGTGGCCGCTGCGACCGCTCTCCTCGACGCTCCTCTCACGGCGCCCGCATCCTCGCAGGAGGTCTCCGGCCTGCCGCAACTAGACTGGCCGGTGATGACCACCGAAACCGAGGATCTGGGCGACCTGTTCGAAGAGCAGGCGCTGCCGTTCATGGACCAGCTGTACGCGGCGGCTCTGCGGATGACGCGGAACCCGTCCGACGCGCAGGACCTGGTCCAGGAGACGTACGTCAAGGCGTACGCCGCCTTCCGGCAGTTCCAGCAGGGCACCAACCTGAAGGCCTGGCTGTACCGCATCCTCACGAACACGTTCATCAACACCTATCGCAAGAAGCAGCGCGAGCCGTACCAGGGGACGATCGACGAACTCGAGGACTGGCAGCTGGGCGGGGCGGAGTCGATCTCCGCATCCTCCAGCCGCTCGGCCGAGGCGGAGGCGATCGACCACCTGCCCGACAGTGCCGTCAAGGACGCGCTGCAGGCCATCCCGGAGGACTTCCGGCTGGCCGTCTACCTCGCCGATGTCGAGGGATTCTCCTACCAGGAGATCGCCGACATCATGAAGACCCCGATCGGCACCGTGATGAGCCGCCTGCACCGCGGCCGCCGGATGCTGCGGGAGCTTCTGACCGACTATGCGCACGAGCGCGGGCTCTCTGCCGTTCAGGGGGACCGGGCCGTGCAGACCCCCAGGAGACAACGATGACCGACTGCGGTTGCGAGAAGGCGAAGGCCGAGCTCGAAGAGTACCTGCGCAACGAGCTGTGCACCGAGGACGCCGCGGACATCCGCGAGCACCTCGAGCACTGCGACGGCTGCTCGAATGAGGCGCACCTGAACGTCGTGCTCACCGAGGTCGTGCAGCGCGCGTGCAAGGAGACGGCCCCCGAGACGCTGCGTGCCGAGGTCCTGGTGCGCATCCGTTCCTTCCAGGCGACCGCCCACTGACCGGCCTCCCAGTCAGCCGCTCCTGAGTTCGTCACGCCGCGCACCGGCGTGTCGCGTGAAGATCTCAGGAAGCGATGGCGCGCAGCGACGGCCGAGTGGCTGCTCAGGCGGCGCTGCCGCTGCCGACCTCGTGCAGGAAGAACAGGCCGCCGAGCGGATCGGTGACCTGCGCGAACCGGCCGAACTCGCTGTCCCACGGGTCGCGGATGACGGTGCCGCCCAGCTCGACCACCCGCTGGGATGCCGCCGCGGCATCCTGCACCCCGAAGTACACGACCCAGTGCGACGGGACGCCTTCCGGCAGCATGCCGCGCGCGTCGAAGACGCCGCCCGCCGGCGCGTCCGGGTCGCCGAACGTGGAGTAGCGGAAGTCCGCGGTGTCGCCGAGCACCTGCGTACGCCAGCCGAAGACCTTCGTGTAGAAGTCGACCTGGGCGCGGAAGTCGAGCGCGTAGAGCTCGTGCCAGGCGAGACCGCCCACCTCGGCGACGAGCTCGGAGCCGCGGTGCTCCAGCGGTTCCCAGAGCCCGACGACGGCGCCGCCCGGATCCGCGATCACGGCGAGCCTGCCCTGATCGCCGACCGTCATGGTCGGGGCGAGGCTCTGGGCGCCGGCCGCGAGCGCGGCCCGCTCTGCGGCCTCGGCGTCCTCGACCAGGAGGTAGGTGACCCACGTGTTCTGCTGCTGGCCCGCCATCGCTGAGCCGAGGCCGGCGACCAGGTGGCCGTCCCTGCGGAAGCTGACGTAGCCGCCGTACTCCTCGCCGGAGACGTCGGCGCTCCAGCCGAACAGGGACGAGTAGAACTCCTGCGCGCGCGGAAGATCGGAGGCGGCGTAGTCCACCCAGCAGGGCTCGCCGAGGCGGTGGGAGGTGACGACGGTCATGGCCATAACCTACGCTCGCTGCCTGCGCTGCAGAAGAGCGACGCCGGTGCGCGCTAGCGTTGCGGGATGACGATCGATCAGTTCCGCATCCAGGTGCCCGATGAGGTGCTCGCCGACCTGCGCGACCGGCTCGCCCGCACCCGCTACCTGTCCGCTCCGAGCCGGCCCGGCTGGGAGGGCGGGCTCGGCGGCGACCGGCTCCGCGCGCTCGTGGAGGGCTGGCTCGCGTTCGACTGGCGGGCCGAGGAGGGCAGGCTCAACGCGGTCGAGCAGGGCGTCGCCGTCGTCGGCGGCTCGCGCGTCCACTTCGCCCGGGTGCGGGGGAGGGGCGACGGTCCGCACACGCCCCTGCTGCTGCTGCACGGCTGGCCGAGCGCCTTCGTCGAGTACCTGCCGCTCGCCGAGCTGCTGAGCGACACGTTCGAGGTGATCATCCCCTCGCTGCCCGGCTTCGTGTTCTCGGAGCTGCCGGAGCAACCGCTGACCCGGCGGAGCATCGCGGAGGCGCTGCACGGGCTGATGCGGGAGCTCGGCTTCGACCGGTATGCCACCTTCGGCGGTGACATCGGCGGCGGAGCGTCCACGTGGCTCGGTGCGGAGCACGCCGACAGCGTCATCGGCATCCAGCTGCTGAACCCGCCATTCCCCGCCGACGACAGCCCCGCCGACGATGAGGAGCGGCGCTTCCTGGACGCCCTCGCCGAGTACGACGAGGCGGACGGCGGGTACAGCGAGATGATGGGCACCCGCCCGGACACGATCGCCGCCGCCCTGGCCGATTCACCCGCCGGTCTCCTGGCCTGGATCGCGGACAAGTGGCACGACTGGGTGGACGACGACTTCGACCGGATCGTCGACTCCGGCATCCTCTACTCGATCGCGACGCTGTACTGGGTCACCGACAGCATCGGCACCTCGTTCCAGCAGTACTACGACTGGGGTCAGAACCCGCAGCGGCCGCCCATCACGGCGCCGGTCGGCGTGTACCTGTCGCGCGAGCCCGGCTTCCGCGGCTTCCCGCGGTCCATCGCCGAGCGCGCGGTCACCGACCTCCGCCAGTTCGTGCTCGCCCCCGCCGGAGGGCACTTCGCCGGCTTCGAGCACCCCGCCCTCACCGCCGAGGCCATCCGCGCCTTCCACGCCCTCCTCCGCTGAACCGCCGAGTACGCAGAAAATCGGGTGCTGACCGGTCACATCCCGGATTTTCTGCGTACTCGGCGGGTGTGCGAGGAGCCCGGGACTCGGTGAGTCTCGGGCTCCTCGGGGGGTGCGGGGGTGTGCGGGGGTGCGGGTTAGAGGGTGAGGGCGCGCTGGATGAGGAGCGACTGCTCCTTGGCGTGCCGCTTGGCCGAACCCGCGGCCGGCGAGGCCGACGGCGGACGGGAGACGACGCCGAGCGGGCGCGGACCCAGCTTGGAGGTCTCCAGGATCATGTACGGCCAGGCTCCCTGGTTCTCCGGCTCGTCCTGCACCCACACCAGCTCGGCGTTGGGGTAGGAGTCGACGACCGCCTTCAGCTCGGCGGCGGGCAGCGGGTAGAACTGCTCGACGCGCACCAGCGCGATCTCCGGGTTGGGGTTCTTCTCCAGCTCGTTCAGCAGGTCGTAGTACAGCTTGCCCGCCATGAGCAGCACGCGCTTCACCGACGACTTGTCCTCGATGCGGGCGTCGTCGATCACCGGCTCGAACCGGCCCGAGGTGAAGTCGGCGACGTCGCTGGACGCGCCGCGCAGACGCAGCATCGCCTTCGGCGTGAAGACCACCAGCGGGCGGCGCGGCCGGGCATAGGCCTGGCGGCGCAGCAGGTGGAAGTACGACGCCGGGGTCGACGGGCGTGCGACGGTCATGTTGTTCTCGGCGCACAGCTGCAGGTAGCGCTCGATGCGCGCGCTGGAGTGGTCGGGTCCCTGACCCTCGTAGCCGTGCGGGAGCAGCAGGACGAGCGACGAGCGCTGGCCCCACTTCTGCTCGGCGGAGGAGATGAACTCGTCGATGATGATCTGCGCGCCGTTGGCGAAGTCGCCGAACTGCGCCTCCCACAGCACCAGGGCGTCCGGGCGCTCGACCGAGTAGCCGTACTCGAAGCCCATCGCCGCGTACTCGCTGAGCAGCGAGTCGTAGATCCAGAACTTGGCCTGGTTGTCGCTGAGGTTCGCCAGCGGCAGCCACTCCTGGCCGTTCGCGCGATCGTGAAGGACGGCGTGGCGCTGCACGAAGGTCCCGCGGCGCGCGTCCTGGCCGGCGAGACGCACCGGAGTGCCCTCCAGCAGCACGGAGCCGAGCGCCAGCAGCTCGCCGAAGCCCCAGTCGATGCCGCCGTTGCGGCTCATCTCGCTGCGCTTGTTCAGCAGCTGCTGGAGCTTGGGGTGCACGGTGAACCCGGCGGGCGGGTTGTTGAACGCGTCGCCGATCATGTGGATGACCTGCTCGCTGACCGCGGTGGTCTCCGGCTCTCCGACGTTGTCGTTCGCGTCCCGCTGCGCGATCGGGTGCTCGATGTCGGCGGTGGCGTCGCCCTGGGTGATCACCGGGGTGGAGTTGGTCTGCGCGGCGTGCGTCTCCATGAAGGCCCGCTCCAGGCGGTCCTGGAAGTCGCGGTGCGCTGCCTCGTACTCCTCCTCGGTGATGTCGCCGCGGCCGACGAGGGCCTCGGTGTACAGACGGCGGACGGACCGCTTCGCCTCGATGAGGTTGTACATCAGCGGCTGGGTCATCGACGGGTCGTCGCCCTCGTTGTGACCGCGGCGGCGGTAGCAGACGAGGTCGATGACGACGTCGCGCTTGAACTCCTGGCGGTACTCGAAGGCGAGCTGCGCGACGCGCACCACGGCCTCCGGGTCGTCGCCGTTCACGTGGAAGATCGGCGCCTGGATGGTCTTCGCCACGTCCGTCGAGTACACCGAGGACCGGCCCTCGCCGGGAGGCGTGGTGAAGCCGACCTGGTTGTTGATGTTGACGTGGATGGTGCCGCCGGTGCGGTACGCGCGCAGCTGCGACATCTGCATCTGCTCGACCACGATGCCCTGTCCCGCCATCGCGGCGTCGCCGTGGATGAGGATCGGCAGGGTCAGGAAGGTGCCGGCAGGGCGGCGGTCCTGCTTGGCGCGGACGATGCCCTCGAGCACGCCGTCCACCGCCTCCAGGTGCGAGGGGTTCGCGGCCAGGTAGACCGGGATCTCCTCGCCGGCGGCGCCCTTGAAGGTGCCCTCGGTGCCGAGGTGGTACTTGACGTCGCCGGAGCCCTGCACGGTGCGCGGGTCCTGCGTGCCCTCGAACTCGCGGAAGATCTGACCGTAGGTCTTGCCGGCGATGTTGGTCAGCACGTTCAGCCGGCCGCGGTGCGCCATGCCGATGGCCGCCTCGTCGAGGCCGGCCTCCGCTGCGCCCTGCAGGATCGTGTCCAGCAGCGCGATGGTGGACTCGCCGCCCTCCAGGCTGAACCGCTTCTGCCCGACGTACTTGGTCTGCAGGAAGGTCTCGAACGCCTCCGCCTCGTTGAGCTTGCCGAGGATGCGCAGCTGCTCGTCGTGGGTCGGCTTCTCGTACGGGCGCTCCAGCTTGTCCTGGAACCACTTGCGCTGGGCCGGGTCCTGGATGTGCATGTACTCGATGCCGACGGTGCGGCAGTACGAGTCGCGGAGCACGCCGAGGATGTCGCGCAGCTTCATCGTGCGCTTGCCCTGGCTGCCGAACCCGCCGGTCACGAACTCGCGGTCGAGGTCCCAGAAGGTCAGGCCGTGGGTCTCGATCTCGAGGTCGGGGTGGGTGCGCTGCACGTACTCGAGCGGGTCGATGTCGGCCATCAGGTGGCCGCGCACGCGGTACGAGTTGATGAGCTCCTGGACGCGGGCGGTCTTGTCGACGGCGCTCGCCAGGTCGACCGAGATGTCCGGGTTCCAGTGGATCGGCATGTACGGGATGCGCAGCTCCGCGAAGATGCCCTCGTAGAAGTCCCGCTTGCCGATCAGCAGCTCGTGCACGATCTTGAGGAACTCGCCGGAGCCTGCGCCCTGGATGACGCGGTGGTCGTAGGTGCTCGTCAGCGTGATGGTCTTGCCGATGGCCAGGCCGGCCAGCGTCTTCTCGCTGGAGCCCTGGAACTCGGCGGGGTATTCGAGCGCGCCGGCGCCGATGATGGCGCCCTGGCCCTTCATGAGCCGCGGCACCGAGTGCACGGTGCCGATGCCGCCGGGGTTGGTGAGCGAGATGGTGGTGCCCGCGAAGTCGCCGGCGGTGAGCTTGTTGTTGCGCGCCTTGGAGACGAGCTCCTCGTAGGCGGCGAGGTACTCGCCGAAGGCCATCGTGTCTGCGCGCTTGATGCTCGGGACAAGGAGGGCGCGGGTGCCGTCCGGCTTCGGCAGGTCGATCGCGATGCCGAGGTTGATGTGCGCGGGGGCGACGACGGAGGGCTTGCCGTCCACCTCGTCGTAGTAGACGTTCTGGCTCGGGAACTCCTTGAGCGCTTGGATGAGCGCCCAGCCGATGAGATGCGTGAAGGAGACCTTGCCGCCGCGGGCGCGCTTGAGGTGGTTGTTGATGACGATGCGGTTGTCGATCAGCAGCTTCGCCGGGATGGTGCGAACGCTGGTCGCGGTGGGGACCGTGAGCGAGGCATCCATGTTGGTGGCGAGGGTCTTGGACATGCCGCGCAGCGGGGTGACCTTGTCCTCCTCCGCCTGCTCGGACACCGCGGTGGGCGAGGTGACGGGGGCGTCGGCGGGAACCGGCTGCGGCTTCGGGGCGACGGACGTGGTCCGGGCGACCGGCTGTGATCCGATGATCGGGATGGGCGTCGTCACCGGCTGGGGCTCTCCGGCCGCGGCGCCCGGTCCGGCGGGCGGCTCGGGGGCGCCCGGCGCGGGAGCCGGAGCGGGCTCCGGAGCTGGAGCGGGAGCCGGTGTCGTCGGCTCCGCCGGCGTCGGCACGGTCGGTTCGCTCGGAGTCGGGGCGGCGGGTTCCGCGGGGGTGGGGGCCGGCGTCTCGTCCGGCGACGGAATCGAGGCCTGGCCCTCCTTCACCGGGTGGTAGTTCTCGAGGATCGGCCACCAGGACTTGTCGACCGAGTTCTTGTCCTGGACGAACTGCTCGTACAGCTCATCCACGAGCCACTCATTGGCCCCGAACTCGCCCGACGATCCGTCGTCGGTCCCAACACCGGTCAATTGGCTCGACACAGCCTTTCGCCCACTCTCTCCATTGATTTCGTTCCGTCCGGGCGGATTGGACCGCCCGTCACCATCCGAGCATCAAGCCTAATCCCATCGCGGCCCCGGTGCGGGCGTTCAGCGCGGAGCGATACCGTTATTCCCATGCAGTTCTATGGAACGTCGCCCCGCCACGACCTGACCTACTCCGACGTGTTCCTCGTGCCGTCCCGATCGAACGTGACGAGCCGCCTGGACGTCTCGCTCGCGCCGAACGACGGCACCGGTGCGACCATCCCGATCGTCTCGGCGAACATGAACTCGGTGACCGGCAAGCGCCTGGCGGCGACGCTCGCGCGCCGGGGCGGCCTGGGCGTCCTCCCGCAGGACATGCACCTGCAGGATCTGGACGAGGCGATCCGCTGGGTCAAGGCCCAGCCGGTCGCGTTCGACACACCGTATCCGGCCGGCCCGGACGAGACCGTCGCGGACGTGCTGCGCCGGGTCCCCGCGGTGGAGGGCCACGGCGTCGTCGTGCACGACGCCGACGGCGCGTACCTCGGCTGCCTGGCGACGTCGCAGCTCGGCTCCGCCCTGCCGGACGCCAGGATCGGCGACCTGCTGCACGGCGCGCTCACCTCCCTCGACGCGGAGGACCTGGCCGACGGTCGCGCCGCCTTCGCCGCGATGGATGCGGCGGGGCTGGAGTTCGCGCCGGTGCTCGACCACGGCAGGGTCGTCGGCACGCTCAGCAGGAAGAGCGCCCTGCGCTCCACCATCTACCAGCCGGCGCTCGACGCGCACGGCCGGCTGCGGGTCGCCGCGGCGGTCGGCATCAACGGCGACGTCGCGAGCAAGGCCAAGGCGCTCGCCGCCGCGGGCGTCGACGTGCTCGTGATCGACACCGCGCACGGCGACCAGGACGGCATGCGCCGCGCCATCCACACGGTCAAGGAGCTCGGCCTCGGCCTCCCGATCGTGGCGGGCAACGTCGTCACGGAGCAGGCGGTCCGCGACCTCGTCGCCGCCGGCGCGGACATCCTCAAGGTCGGCGTCGGTCCCGGCGCGATGTGCACGACGCGCATGATGACCGCGGTCGGCCGCCCGCAGTTCTCCGCCGTGCTCGAGACAAGCGCGACCGCGCGCGAGCTCGGCGCGCACGTCTGGGCAGACGGCGGCGTGCGCTACCCGCGGGACGTCGCGCTCGCGCTCGCCGCGGGCGGAGCCTCCGTGATGATCGGCTCCTGGTTCGCCGGGACGATCGAGGCACCTGGCGCCCTCGACCGGGACGAGAACGGCGCGCTCTACAAGGAGAGCTGGGGCATGGCGTCCACCAAGGCGGTCAAGGGCCGCTTCGAGCGGCTGGACGCGTACGAGCTGGCCCGCAAGACGCTCTTCGCGGAGGGCATCTCGTCCTCGCGGATCTACCTCGACCCGCTGCGGCCCTCGGTCGAGGACCTGCTCGACATGATCACGACCGGCGTGCGCAGCTCCTTCACGTACGCGGGTGCGCGGACGCTGCCGGAGTTCCACGAGCGCGCGCTGGTGGGCATCCAGTCTGCCGCCGGCTACGAGGAGGGCAAGGCGCTGCCGGTCAGCTGGTAGCGGCTTATCGATCGGCTGTTAAGCGGCTGGGAGCGCCCGTCTCCCGGATGAGCGGCGGCCCAGGTCGGGTTGGCTCTGGGGAGACCCGCTACCCAGGAGGCCAGACGTGAGCCAGACCCCCAACCGCAAGCAACGGCAGGCCGAGGCCCGCGCCGCCAAGCTCGAGGCCTTCCGCAAGGAGCAGGCCAGGCGCGCGCGCAACCGCAGGATCGCCATCGTGTCCGCCATCGCGGGCGGCGTCGCCGTGATCGCGCTGATCGCCACGGTGATCCTGACCGCGCCGAAGCCCGTCGACTCCATCGCGGGGGTGAAGAGCTTCGACTACACGGGCGGCAACCACGTGCAGGGGACCGTGGACTACGCGCAGAATCCGCCGGCCGGAGGCGAGCACAACGCGGTGTGGCTGAACTGCGGCGTCTACGACCGGGAGGTGCCGAAGGAGAACGCGGTGCACTCGCTCGAGCACGGCGCCGTCTGGGTCACCTACCGGCCGGGGCTCGAGCAGTCCGCGATCGACACTCTGAAGGCCGACCTGCCGGACACCTACACCGTGCTCTCGCCGTACGACGGCCTGCCGGCGCCGATCGTGCTGAGCGCGTGGAACCATCAGCTGACGGTGGACACGGCGGACGATCCACGGGTGAAGCAGTTCATCCAGAAGTACTGGCAGGGTCCGGACACGCCGGAGCCGGGCGCGGCGTGCGTCGGCGGCCTGGACGCGCCGGGCAAGGTCTCCTGAGCGTGGCCGGGACGCGGCGGGCGTGGCCGCTGATCGTCGTCGCGGTCGTGGTGGTCGTGGTGACCGGTGCGCTGGCGTTCTCCGCCGGCCGGCTGAGCGTCGCGGCGGCCCAGACGCCGTCCGGGACGAGCGCGGAGGCCGGGTTCGCCAGGGACATGCAGGTGCACCATCAGCAGGGCGTCGAGCTCGCGATGATCGTCAGGGACCGCACGGACGACGAGGCGACCCGCACCCTCGCCTACGACATCGCGACGACGCAGGCCCAGCAGGCGGGGCAGCTGTTCGGCTGGCTCGTGCAGTGGCGCCTCCCGCAGGCCGGCTCCGAGCCGGACATGACCTGGATGACCCGCCCGGCCACCGTGGGGGAGCAGGCGGCGGGGCACGCGCACGGCGCGGCCGGCGGTCACCGGCCGGGCGACCCGATGCCGGGCCTCGCCACCCCCGCGCAGATCACGCAGCTGCGCGCGGCGAGCGGGGTGGAGGCGGAGCGGCGGTTCCTGACGCTCATGATCGCCCACCACCGCGGCGCGGTCGAGATGGCCCAGGCCGTGCTCGCCCGCAGCGAGAACCCCTCCGTCCGCTCGTTCGCCGGCGCCGTGGTGACGAGCCAGGAGTCGGAGATCGCTCTGATGGAGGGGATGCTCGCGGAGCGCTCCTAGGAGCCGTTGCCGGTGCCGCCGCCGAAGCCGTCCGATCCGGTGCCGCCGCCGAAGCCGTTGCCGGAGCCGTCGCCGGACTGGCCGCCGAAGCCGGGGCCGGTGTTCTGGTTCGTCCCGATCCCGCCGCGCGGACCGTCCACGGCGTTCGCGGTGAAGAAGCCGGCGAAGAACACCACGAGCAGCACCGCGACGGCGCCGACGGCGAGGGCGGTGTTCTGCGCCCAGACCGGCCAGTGGCGCAGCACGCTGCCGTCGGCGCGCTGGCGCGGGGCGGGCGCGGGCGCCGGTTCGTGCTGGGCGTAGCCGGGCTGCGGGTAGGCGGGCTGGCCGTAGCCGGGCGCCGGCTGCCAGGGCTGGTTCTGGCCGGGAGCCGTGGTGCTCATGGTGATGTCCTCTCGGTGGCGTGCCGGATCGCGGCCCGCCGGCGAGCATCCACCCCCGGGCTTCGCGAGCGCTATGCCGAGGTCATGCGAGAGCTGGGAATCCGGGGGACGGGCTGGGCGCGTTCCCAGCGCCCGCCGCTATACTCCTGAGCGAAATGGACGACCCTCCTTCACGACATCTGTCCGAACAGCGCCCATCACCACCACTGAACCCGGGGCCGGGTGATCGCCGTGGCCTCTGAGTGGATCATGCTCGCGGTCGGCCTCCTGCTGACGGTCGGCACCGGCCTCTTCGTGGCGAGCGAGTTCGCGCTCGTCAACCTCGACAGGGGCGACCTCGAAGCCCGCCGCGAGCGTGGCGAGTCTCGGCTGACGATGACCATCGCCGCGCTGAAGATCACCTCGACGCACCTCTCCAGCGCGCAGCTCGGCATCACCCTGACCACGCTGCTCACCGGTTACACGATGGAGCCGGCGATCAGCTCGCTGCTGCGCGGGCCGCTGACGGCGACAGGACTGCCGGAGGGCGCCGTCGCGCCGATCGCGACGGTCGTCGCGATCACGGTCGCGACGCTGCTGTCGATGATCCTCGGCGAGCTGGTCCCCAAGAACTTCGCGCTCGCGCTGCCGATCGCGACGGCCAAGCTGGTCATCCCGTTCCAGACCGTGTTCACGGCGGTGTTCCGGCCGTTCATCGCGGTGCTGAACGGCACGGCCAACGGCTTCCTGCGCCTGCTCGGCATCGAGCCGAAGGAGGAGCTCTCCGGCGCCCGCACGGCGGAGGAGCTGTCCTCGCTCGTGCGCCGCTCGGCCAGCGCCGGCGTTCTGGAGGAGGACACGGCGACGCTGCTGAGCCGCACGCTCGCGTTCTCCACCCGCACCGCGTCCGACGTGATGACGCCGCGGCCGCGTGTGGAGGCGGTAAAGCGCAGCGACCCGGCGGAGTCCGTGATCGGCCTGGCGCGCACGACCGGCTACTCCCGGTTCCCCGTGGTCGACGAGGACGTGGACGACGTCGTCGGCTTCGTGCACGTGAAGCAGGCGGTCGCCGTGCCGCGCGAGCGCAGGGCGAAGGTCCCGGTCTCGGCGTTGCAGACCGAGGCGCTGCGCGTCCCGGAGACCATGAGCCTGGACACCCTGATCGGCGAGCTGCGCGGCCGCGGCTACCAGATGGCCGTCGTCGTCGACGAGTACGGAGGCACGTCCGGCATCGCGACGCTCGAGGACCTCGTCGAGGAGATCGTCGGCGAGGTCGCCGACGAGCACGACCGCACCAGGGCCGGCGTCGTCCGCGGCCGCGGCTCGATCACCTTCCCCGGCATCCTGCGCCCCGACGAGCTCCTGGAGCAGGCGGACGTCGATGTGCCGGAGGACGGCCCGTACGAGACCGTCGCCGGCTTCGTGATGAACGAGCTCGGCCGGCTGCCGAAGGTCGGCGACGAGGTGACCATCGAGGGCGGGACGCTGCGCGTGGAGCGGCTGGACGGGCGCAGGGTCGACCGCATCCGGTACACGCCGGACCCGGAGGGGGTGGCCCATGAGTGACTGGGCCGGCATCGCCTGGCTGGTGGTGCTCCTCGCGGTGAACGCGTTCTTCGTCGGCGCCGAGTTCGCCGTCATCTCCGCGCGCCGCTCGCAGATCGAGCCGCTCGCCGAGCGCGGAAAGCGCAGCGCCAAGACCGCGCTGTACGCGATGGAGCACGCGACGCTCATGCTCGCGACGACGCAGCTCGGCATCACGGTGTGCTCGCTGCTGATCCTGAACGTCTCCGAGCCCGCCATCCACCATCTGCTCGAGGTGCCGCTGCACGCGACGGGATGGTCGGAGGAGGTCATCGGCACGATCGCCTTCGTCGTGGCGCTGGTGCTGGTCTCGTTCCTGCACGTCGTGTTCGGCGAGATGGTGCCGAAGAACATCTCGTTCTCGATGCCGGACAGGGCCGCCCTGCTGCTCGCGCCTCCGCTCGTCGCGATCGGCCGCGCCGTGCGCCCGATCATCGTCGCGCTGAACGCGTCGGCGAACGCCGTGCTGCGGCTGTTCCGGGTGGAGCCGAAGGACGAGGCGGCCAGCACGTTCACGCTGGACGAGGTGGCGACGATCGTCAGCCAGTCCACGCGCGAGGGCGTCCTCACCGACAGCACGGGCGCGCTCACCGCGGCGTTCGAGTTCACGGAGAAGAAGGTGCGGGACGTCATGGTGCTGCCGGAGACCCTGGTCTCGCTGCCCACCTCGCCCACGCCGTCCGACGTCGAGAAGGCGGTCGCCAAGCACGGCTTCTCGCGCTACGTCGTCCCGGACGCGGACGGCGAGCCGACCGGTTACCTGCACCTCAAGGACGTGCTCGACCTGGAGGAGACCGGCTTCGAGCTCCCCGTGCCGGCCAAGCGCATCCGCCGCCTGGTCACGGTGTTCGTGGACGCCGACCTCGAGGACGCGCTGGCCACCATGCGCCGCTCGGGCAGCCACCTCGCGCGCGCCGTGGACGTCGAGGGATCGACGGCCGGCGTGCTGTTCCTGGAGGACATCATCGAGGAGCTGGTGGGCGAGGTCCAGGACGCGACACGGCGCAGCTGAGCGCGCCTCGCTCCTCCTCGCCTAGACCGGAACGTCCAGCATCCCCGGCAGCGCCGTGCGCGAGTAGCATGCCGCCCGGAGAAGAAGAGGAGGAATTCTCATGTTGGAGTCGTGTGTGACGTACTCCGTCCTTCCTGCTTCGGACCTGGCGCGGGCCACGGCGTGGTTCCGCGACAAGCTCGAGCTCGAGCCGGAGTCGACGAGTGAGCAGGGGGTCCGTTTCAAGACGGGCACCGAGTCGAGGATCTACGTGTACGAGACGGCGAACGCCGGGACCGCCCAGAACACCGCGATGTGCTGGCTGGTGGACGACATCGAGGCGGCGATGGAGCACCTGCGTGGCAGAGGGGTCGTGTTCGCCGACTACGACTTCCCCGGACTCAAGACCGAGAACGGGATCGCCACCGACAGCGAGGGCAAGTCGGCCTGGTTCCAGGACAGCGAGGGCAACTACCTCTGCCTGACCCAGCCGGCGCAGCCGATGTGACCTGACCGCGGGCGAGCCCGGCCGTCCCGACGCGGCCGGGCGGGGAGCCGTGCGCTCAGCGCCAGACGGCGCGCAGGTACTGCGGCGGCCAGTAGTCGATCGGGACGCCGAGCTCGTGCGCGGCCCGCAGCGGGAAGTGCGGGTCGCGCAGGAGTTCGCGCGCCAGCATGACCGCGTCCGCGCTGCCGTTCTCGACGATGTCGGCCGCCTGCTGCGGCGTGGTGATCAGCCCGACGGCGCTCACATCCACTTCGGCGGACGAACGCACGTGCTCGGCGAACGGCACCTGGTAGCCCGGCTCCAGCGGGATGCGGATGCCGGTCTGGATGCCGCCGGAGGAGATGTCGAAGAAGTCGGCGCCCGCCTCCTGCGCCCAGCCGGCCACGGTCGCGGTCTGCTGCTCGTCCCAGCCGCCCGGCGTCCAGTCGCTCCCGGAGAACCGGACGAAGACGGGCACGCCGTCGCCCACCTCCTCGCGCACCGCAGAGACGATGCGCAGCAGCAGCCGCGCGCGGTTCTCCAGCGACCCGCCGTACTCGTCCTCGCGCCGGTTCGCGATGGGGGAGAGGAACTGGTGGAGCAGGTAACCGTGCGCCGCGTGGAGCTCCAGGATCCGGAAACCGGCGTCCACCGACCGGCGCGCGGCGGCGCGGAAGTCGGCGACGATCCCGTCGATGCCGGCCAGGTCGAGCTCCTGCGGGGTGTCGAAGTCGCCGAACGCGATCGCCGACGGGGCAACCGCTCGCCAGCCCCCCTCGGACTCCGGGACGGTGCCGTGGCGGTCCTCGAACCCCCACGCCGGCCAGCTCGACGCCTTGCGGCCCGCGTGCGCGAGCTGGATGCCGGCGACCGCTCCCTGGCCCTCGATGAACTCGACGATCGGGCGCCAGGCCTCCGCCTGCTCGTCCGTCCAGATGCCGGTGTCGCGCGGCGAGATGCGGCCCTCCGGGTTCACCGCGGTCGCCTCGGTGAAGACGATGCCGCTGCCGCCGGTGGCGAACGAGCCGAGGTGGACGAGGTGCCAGGTCTGCGGGATGCCGGAGTGGTCGAAGACCGAGTACTGGCACATGGGCGAGGTCCAGATCCGGTTGCGCGCCGTGACCCCGCGCAGAGTGAACGGGTCGAATAGTGAAGGCATGTTAAGTACTAAGCCGCCAGTCCCTCGAGATATGCCCGGAGGTCCGCCGCGTTCGTGTAGACGTGGCCGGCGATGCCGAGCGCCTCGGCACCGCGGACGTTCTCCTCCTTGTTGTCGATGAAGACCGTCTGCTCCGGCGTCGTGCCGAGCTCGGCGAGCACGTGCCGGAAGATCTCGGCGCTCGGCTTGATGGTGCCGAGCTCGCCGCTGACGAACACCTGCTCGAACAGGTCGCCGAGCATCCCGTGCCGGAAGTAGGAGCCGAAGTCGCGTCCCGCGTTCGAGAGCAGGGCGAGCCGGGTGCCGCCCGCCTTCAGGTCGAGCAGCACCTGCAGGGTGTCGTGGTCGATCGTGAGCCAGCTGCGGAAGTCGGCGAGCCAGAGCTGGTGGATGCGCGCGTCCGCCCACTGCTCGCCCAGCTCGCCCTCGATGCCGCGCCAGTACTGCTGGATGCTCATGGTGCCCTGATCCAGGGCGTTCCTGTGCCGCCAGTACGCGGGCCAGAACACCTCGGCGTCGCCGCCGGCGAGTTCGACGAGCGCGGCCCGGTCCGACTCGGTCGGCGTCACGGAGATGACCTCTCCGTAGTCGAAGACGATCACGCGACCGGGGATGGCGATGCTCACCACACCAACCTATCGTGAGGGGTGGAGGTGCAGGTGGGCGAGTCACGCAGCTGGGAGGAACGGGACGCACGCGACTGGATCGCGGTGCCGGAGGAGGGCGACGACAAGTACTCCCGCGGGGTGCTCGGCGTCGTGACCGGATCGGCGATGTATCCCGGCGCGGCGGTGCTCGGGGTCGAGGCGGCGGCGCGGACCGGCGTCGGAATGGTGCGCTACCTGGGCGCCGAGCGTCCGACCGAGCACGTGCTGCGGCGCCGGCCGGAGGTCGTGTCCGCGCCCGGCCGCGTGCAGGCGTGGCTGATCGGCTCCGGCATGGACGCCTCGTCGCGTCCCGCGGACGACGCCGGCCGGCTGGCGGTGGCGCTCGGCGACGGGACGCCGCTCGTGATCGACGCCGGGGCGCTCGACCTGATCGGGAAGGCGGCGGGTCCGGTGGTGATCACGCCCCACTACCGCGAGCTCGCGGGGGTGCTGGCGGCCGCGGCCGCCGACGACTCCGACGCCGTCACCGTTGACGACGTGCGTTCCGATCCGGCGGGCTGGGCCGCGCGAGCCGCGGTGGCGCTGGGCGTGACCGTGCTGCTCAAGGGGCACACGACGCATGTTGTGACGCCGGACGGCGCCCACCGCACGGTGAGCGCGGGACCGGCGTGGCTGGCGACAGCCGGGAGCGGCGACGTGCTCGGCGGCGTGCTCGGCGCCCTGGTCGCCACGCACGCGGACGCCGTGCGCGAGCACGGGCACGCGGCGCTGGCGGCGCTCGCCGCGACGGCGGCCTGGCTGCACGGCCGGGCCGGGGAGGCGGCGTCGGCCGGCGGCCCCATCGCCGCGCTGGACATCGCCGAGGCCGTGCCTTCGGTGATCCGCAGGATCCTGGGCGCCTAGGCCGGGGGAGCGGTCGAACGCATCCCCTAGGATGAGGCCCTATGGGGATGGAAGCCGCGCCGGTGCCCGCACCGGCGACACCCGACGCCGTCCCCGGGACGACGCGCCGCGTCCTCGCGAGCCCGTTCACCCTGTGGATCGCGTTCCTGCTCGTGCATCTGCTGCTCGCCGCGCTCGCGCTGCACCAGGGCAAGGGGCTGGGCGACGTGATGTTCGTCTACAAGCCGTGGGCGGAGCTCGCCTCCGTCGGCAAGCAGATCGTCGGCGTCGACTCCGACTGGGTGTACCCGTTCGGGGCGCTCGCGCCGATCATGCTCCCGCTGCTGTTCGGCGCCGACAACTACGTCGGCGGCTGGCTGACGATGGTCACGCTGCTGAACGCGGCCGCGTTCGCGGTGCTGATCGTCGGCAGGGAGCCGCGTCGCATCGTCGCCGCGTGGTGGTGGCTGGGCTTCCTGGTGCTGCTCGGCCCGATCGCCGTCGGGCGGCTGGACTCGGTGTCCGTCGCGCTCGTCATCGTCGGTCTGCTCTGGCTGACGCTGCACGAGAGGGCGGCCGTGGTCGTGCTCACGGCCGCCACCTGGATCAAGGTCTGGCCGGCCGCCGTCCTGGTCGCCGCCGTGATCGCGCTGCGCAGCCGCTGGCGGATCGTCGCGGTCGGCGCCGTCACCAGTGCGATCATCGTCGCCGTCCCGCTGATCTTCGGCGCCGGGCTGCACGTTCTCAGCTTCATCACGATGCAGACCGGACGCGGCATCCAGATCGAGGCGCCGGTGGCGACGTTCTGGATGTGGCAGGCCGCCTTCCAGGTCCCCGGCTCGGTCGTGTACTACGACACGACGCTGCTCACCTTCCAGGTGACAGGCGACGGCACGATCGCGGCCGGGTCGCTGATGAACCCGCTGCTCGCGGTGACCGCGGTGACCGTCGCCCTGATCGGCATCCGTTCGCTGCACCGCGGGACGCCGTACACGCGCATCCTGCCGGAGCTGTCGCTCGCGCTGGTGACCGCATTCATCGCGTTCAACAAGGTGGGGTCGCCGCAGTACATCACCTGGCTCGCCGCGCCGGTCATCATCGGGCTCGTCTACCAGGGCCGCGGCTTCAAGACGCCCGCCGTGCTCGTGCTGGTGACCGCAGCGCTCACGCAGGTGATCTACCCGTACCTGTACGACGGACTGCTCGGGACGCCGGTGCCGGCGATGGTGGCCGTGCTGACGCTGCGGAACCTCAGCTATTTCGTCATCCTCGGCTGGTGCATCGGCGCGCTCTGGCGCAAGCGGCACGCGGACGAGGCGAAGGACGACCTGCTGCCCGCGCACGCCTGGCCGTTCCGGGCGGCGCCGGACGCGCACCCCATGCCGGTCCGCGGGCCCGGCTCCTAGACTGGGAGGGACGAAGGAGGGTCACATGCTCGTCGCATTCTCGGTCGCCCCCAGCGGCGGCGAAGGGCCGGACGCCTCGGTGCACGACGCCGTGGCCGCGGCCGTGCGGATCGTACGGGATTCGGGGCTGCCCAACCGCACATCCTCGATGTTCACCGAGATCGAGGGCGAGTGGGACGAGGTGATGGACGTCGTCCGCCGCGCCACCGAGGCGGTCGGCGCCTACGGCACCCGCGTCTCCCTCGTCCTGAAGGCCGACATCCGTCCCGGGTACAGCGGGGAGATCGACGGCAAGGTCGAGCGCCTGGAGGCCGCCCTGGAGCAGGGCTCCTAGATGGACTGGCTGTACCTCGGGCTCGTCGCGCTCCCGTGGTGGCTGCCGGTGCTGGTGCTGCTGCTCGTGCTGGTCGGCGGGGCGGCGCTCGGCGCGGTCATCGTCGCGGTGATCGGCGCCGTGCGCACCGGCTTCCGCACGCAGGAGCCGGCCGCGGACGTCGACGTCGCCGAGTTCTTCGCCGACGCCGCACGCTGAGCCTCGTGCCTTCTCCTTCCTCTGGCGGGGAGCTGAGCCGCGCCGGTCAGCGCGCGGCGGGGAGGAGCGGGGCGCCGCGGCGCCACACCTGGCGGATGTTCAGCGTGTCCGTGATTCTCGTCGTCGGGTCGCCGTCGACCAGCAGGAGGTCGGCGCGGAGGCCCTCCGCGATGAGCCCGCGGTCGGCGAGGCCGAACCGGCGCGCCGGGGCCGACGTCGCGGCCCGGAGCGCCTCCAGCGGCGACAGTCCGGCCTCGGCCAGCAGCTGCAGCTCGTGGTGGACGCTCGCGCCGTGCGCCAGGCCGCCGAAGGCCGGCGCGGGGAAGGACGCGTCCGTGCCGACGAGGAGGTCGACGCCCGCCTCGTGCAGCGCGCGCACCGACGCCAGGACGTCGTCGAGGCGTCCCTGCGGGTAGCGGTCGTAGCTGCTCTCGAGCGTGGCGAGCCACGCGTCGTCCAGCCGGGAGCGCACGCGCGGGTCCGAGGCGAGGGCGGTCGCAGGGATACCCATCATCGACGCGTCGAGCACCACGCACGGCACGACGAACGCGCCGGACGCGGCGACGGCCTCGATGACCTCAGCGGTGTGCGGCCGGTCCATGAAGAGGTGCGCGAGGCCGTCGATGCCGGCCGAGACGGCGGAGGACGTGGCATCCAGTGTCAGGGTGTGCGCGACGGTGAGCAGGCCGCGCCGGTGCGCCTCGGCGACCCCGGCGGCGATCGTCGCGTCGTCGAGCATCGGGAGCCCGGGGGCGCCCTCGACCGTGCCGTCGTCGATCATGAACTTGATGTAGTCCGATCCCGATGCTTCCAGGAGCGGGACGAAGGCGGCCGCCTCCTTCGGGGTCGTGGAGAACGGCATCACGACGTCCGCCCACGGGTCGCCGCCGTCCGCCGGACCGGCGTCGTCCCACGGCGCCTCGTCGTGCTCGCCATCGTCGTCCATCAGTTCGCTCGGGTGGCCGCCGGGCGGGGTGATCCCGAAACCCGCCGAGCGCACGTCGGCGAGGGTGTCGTCCTCGCTCACCTGACCGCGGTTGCCCCTGGTGAACATGCCCTGCATCTCCAGCTCCGTGGTGACACCGAAGGCGAGTGCGGTGCGGAGGCCGTCCTCCGAGGTGTGAACGTGGGCGTCGATGAGTCCGGGGAGCAGCGTGCCCCCGCGTGCGTCCACGATCTCGGCGTCGCGCGGTGCGGCGCCTCCGAGGGAGCGGATCCGGCCCCCCTCGATCACCACCGTCGTGGCGTCGATGGTGTCCTCGCCGTCGAAGATGCGGGCGTTGATGATGGCGGTCGTGCTCATAGCGGGTTCCTTCCTCTGCGGGATCGGGTCGACCATAGCAGAATTCTGTAGTGACTACAGAAATGGTATCGCTCCGAAAATGGATAGGATCCGAGAAAGTCTCTAGACTCGGGGCATGGCCGCAGGAACGGGACTCAGGGAGCGCAAACGCGCGCAGACGCGCCTCGCACTGCACGAGGCGGCCCTCCGGCTGTTCCTCGAGCGCGGGTTCGAGGACGTGACCGTTGCAGAGATCGCGGACGAGGCGAACGTGGCACTCACAACGCTCTTCACCTACTACCCGGAGGGGAAGGTCGCGCTGGTCTTCCCGCAGGAGGAGGACCGCCAGGACGCGCTCATCCGGGCGGTCCGCGAACGGCCCGCGGGAACGGATCCGCTTGCCGCCGTCCAGCGGTTCATGGCCTCCCGGTTGCCGTTCGAGGCCGGAGACGAGCACACGGAACGGCTCCTCGACCTCATCTTCGGTACGCCGCCGCTGCGCGCCTATGTGCGCAAGAACTGGACCGACTGCGAGGACGCCCTCACCGCGGTCCTGGCGGAGGAGTGGAGCGATCGCGGGCGCATCGACCTGCGGGCGCTCGCGCGCTTCGTCCTCGAAAGCCCTGACATCGCCGCGCGCGAGGAGTCGCCCGGCGAGGCGCTCGCCGTGATCTTCGCCAACCTGCGCCGCGGCTGGGGCGTATGAACGCCGGGTCTCAGTCGATCGGGACCGGATCCGCGTGCTGCGCGTGCACCACGCCGGTGTCGACGCCACGGCGGACGCGGGAGCGGTCGATCCCGAACGACACCAGCGCCAGCGCGATCCCCGCCACGCAGAGGACCGCGCCGACCGCGACGGGCGAGAGGTAGCCGAACCCGGCGGCCACGGTCAGCCCGCCGAGGAAGGCACCGGCCGCGTTAGCGATGTTCAGCGCGGAGTGGTTGAGGGCGGCGGCGATCGACTGGCTGTCGTGGGCGACATCCATCAGCCGGGTCTGAATGGTCGGCGAGAGCGCGGAGGACGCCCCGGCGATCACGAACACCGAGATCAGGAGCCCGGCGATGCTCCACGCGGTCAGGAACAGCGCGGCGAGGCCGACGAGCAGCACGACGAAGAACAGCAGCATCGAGCGCGGGACGCTGCGGTCCGCCATCCGGCCGCCGAGGATGTTGCCGACGGTCATCCCGACGCCGACCAGGACGAGCACCAGCGGGACGCTCGACGCCGGGAGGCCGGTGACCGAGGTGACCATGGGCGCGATGTACGTGTAGACGGCGAAGAAGCCGCCGAAGCCGATCGCGCCGATCAGCAGCGCCAGCCACACCTGCAGGCGCCCGAACGCGCGCAGCTCGTTGCGCATCGTCGCCAGCGGGTTCCCCGCCTGCCACGGCACCAGCAGGGCCACGGCCACGAAGGTCAGCGCGAAGATCGCCGCGACCACCAGGTAGGCGATGCGCCAGCCGTGCGTCTGGCCGACCCAGGTGATGAACGGGACGCCGATCACGTTGGCGATGGTGAGACCGGAGAGCACGAAGGCGACGCCCTGGCCGCGCTTGCCCGGTCCCATCAGGGACGCGGCGACGAGCGACGCGATGCCGAAGTACGCGCCGTGCGGGAGCGCGGAGAGGAAGCGGGCGACCAGCACCAGCCCGAAGGTGGGCGCGAGGGCGGAGGCGACGGTGCCGACCGTGAACGCGACGAGCAGCCAGAGCAGCAGCTTCTTGCGCGGCCAGCGCGCGGCCAGGGCAGCGATGGTCGGCGCGCCGACCACGACGCCGAGGGCGTAGGCGGAGATGATCCAGCCGGCCTGCGCGTTGGCGGCGTTCGGCGACTGCGCGTACACCTGCGGGAGCAGGTCGTGGGCGATGTTCGGGAGCAATCCCATCGCGACGAATTCGGTGGAGCCGATGCCGAAGCCCCCGAGCGCGAGGGCGAGCAGGGCAAGACGAATACGGGCCGACGCCACCGACGTCGGCCCGGCGATGACGGGATTCACCCGCCAATCCTATCGAATCGTTTCGACCCCCCACGCCCGCGAGCCCCCCCACAGCCCGCGAGCACAGGAAAAACGCTCGGATCCTGCCCGGATCCGAGCGTTTTTCCTGTGCTCGGCGGCCTGCGCGGGCGTCAGTCGTTCTGGAGGAGGATGCCGTCCTGGATGGCGCGCTTGCGCAGGGCGACCTTGGTGCCGACGTCGTAGCCGGCCACGCGGTACTTCTCGCGGATGCGCTTGAGGTAGCTCTTGGCGGTCTCGTCCGAGATCCCGAGCTGGAAGGCCACCGCCTTGACCGGCTCGCCCGCGCCGTACAGCGCCATCACCCGGCGCTCCTGCGCGCTCAGCTTGGGCGCGCCGCCGACCTCGCCGGCGTTCAGCGCGAGGTCCAGCTCGGCCGAGATGAACGACTCGCCCTTGCTGGCCGCGCGGATCGCCTCCACGATCATCTCGGCGTCCTCGCTCTTGACGAGGTAGCCCATCGCGCCGGCCGCGAGCGCCTCGCGCACGACGGCGGGCTCGGAGTACGTGCTCATCAGCACCGTCCGCACGCCCGTCGTCTTGAGCGTCGACAGCTTGAGGGAGACCGGGATGTTGTCCTTGAGGTCCAGATCCAGCAGCACGACGTCGACGGGGAACTCGGGATGCGTCAGCAGCTCGGGCCAGGTGGCGACGGCCGCGACCATCCGGATGTCGTCCGCGGCGTTGCGGATCCATTCGGTGAGGGCGCCGAGCAGCATCTTGTGATCGTCGACGATCGCGATTCTGATGGGGGGAGCCTCGCTCATGAGCAAGCCTTTCTTCCTGTCTGCGCCGGCCGTATCACGTCAGCTCGGCGGTGGTGTCGCTCACGGTGGTGATCTCGAGCCGGAGCGTCGAGCCGGAGAAGGCCTCGACGTGGCGGCCCACCTTACGGATAGCTTGCCACGCCGCGGGGTCTACCCCGTTTCGCGGCACACCGGTGGCGGTGATCACGATGGACATGGTGGTGCCGGGTCCCTCCACGCGCCCGATGTCGAGATCGAGGCTGCGGGACTGGCCGGCGCCGGTGCGCACCGGGTCGCTGATCAGCAGCCACACCGCGGTGAGCAGCCCGTCGCGCTGATCGCGCGTGAGCCCGGCCGCCAGGCCGTCCGGGTCGCTCAGGGTGACCGCGGGGCCGAGCAGCGCCGACTCGGTGACGGCGTGGTACAGCCAGGTCTCCTTGCGGCCCTGGATGAGGTGCAGGCGCAGCTCGGTGGCGATGCTCGCCGCGGTGTCCGCGGTCTCCTCGTCCAGCGGAAGCGACGTGCGCCCGGTGGCGACGCCGTCGAGCAGCCGCTCGGCCGCGAGGTCGAGCCGCGCCAGCTCCTCCGAGGCCATCATGCCGACCGCGTAGCCGGGGGAGGAGACCGTGCTCTGCACCTGGACGAGGTCGAGCTCCAGCTGGACGAGCGTGCTCAGCGAGCGGACGATCTGCACGCCGACCAGGGGCGGGGCCACGGCGATCGCGATCGTCGCGAAGCCCGGCCCGAGCATCTGGATGTCCGGCAGCGACCGGATGACGAGCACGGTCGCCAGTGCGGCCCCGAGGACGATGGTCGCCAGCACGATGTCCCGCGCCGGCCGCACCGAGGCGCAGAGCAGCAGCGCCGGACCGACCGCCGCCGCCGCGGTGAGCGGCAGCCACTGGTCGGCGCCGGCGGTGCCGAGGACGTCCAGCGTCACCACGGCCGTCCAGGCGAGGAGCGCCCCGGCGAACATCCAGTTCGGCAGCACATCCGGCAGCCGGAAGCGCAGGATGAGCGCCGCCACCAGCGTCGCGATCAGCAGTCCCCAGGCCGCGCCGGTCAGGAGCGGCCGCGGGTCGTAGCCGATCGTCAGCGCGGCGATCACGAACAGGAACGCGATCAGGGCGACGGAGGCGATGTTGAAGCCGAGGTCGAGGCGCGCGCGGCCCAGGGCGTCCCGCTCCTGCCCGCCCGGTCCCGGCCGGCCGACCTGCCGGTGCGGAATCGTGCGCTCGTCGACGCGGCTCACTTGGGCACCTCCAGCACCACGGTCGTCCCGCTCCCGGGGGACGAGAACAGACGGGCGTTGCCGCCGACATCGCGCAGGCGGGCGACGATCGACTCCGTGAAGCCGAGCCTGCCCTCCTGGATGGACGAAACGTCGAACCCGACGCCGGAGTCGGTGACCATCGCGCGGACCGTCGTCTCGTCGTCCGTGATGGTCACGTGCGCCTCGTTCACCCCGGAGTGCCTGCGCACGTTCTCCAGGCACTCGGCGAGGGCGAGCAGGAACGCGTCCAGGATGTCGCTGGGCAGCAGCACCTGGCCGGAGCCGTGCCAGTTCACCTCGAGGCCCATCCGGCGGAAGCGCTGCTTGACCGACTCCAGCGTGTTGCCGAGCGTCGACTCCTCGACCGGCTTCAGCCGGTAGTCGCCGGAGCGGGACGGGTCGGGCGTGAAGCCGAGCCGCAGCTGCCGCAGCAGCGCCGCGTCCTCCGCCGCCTGCTCCCGCAGCGCGCCGACGCTGACGCCGACCCCGGAGTGCGCGAGCAGCGTGAGCGTCGCGAGCACCGTGTCGTGCAGCAGCCGGGCGCCCTGCCGGCGCCGCGCCTCGGTCTCGCTGGCCTGCCTCTCGACGCGGTACGCACGGCTCATCGTCGAGATGCGCTTGAGCGTCCGGGGGACGGTCCGCGAGAGCCAGACGCCGGTGGCCGTGAGCGCGACCCAGCCGGCGAGGATGAAGACGACGACCTCCGTCAGCCGGGAGCCGGTCACCGCGAGCGTCGCGACCGTGGCCACGACGGTCGCCAGGGCGGCCACGACCAGCTGCGCGATGCTCGCGCGGGACGTGCTGCCGAGCACACTGACGCTCGGGATGGCCGCGGCGGCGACGACGCCGACCGCAGCGACGGCGGACGGGACGAGCTCGTGCCCGGGGAGCAGGTGGATGAGGACGAGCGCGAGGCCGGCGACGACGATCACCCACATCCACAGCCGCATCCGCAGCAGCGCCGGCAGCTGGAACTGCGCGTAGCCCATGCAGACCAGGAGGACCAGGGAGGCGAAGTACAGCGGCAGCGGCAGCGTCCCGGGCACGCTCAGGCACAGCAGCGCGGTCACCGTGGCGGTCAGCCCGACCGTTCGCGCCGTGGTGGCGAGGAGTCGATCACGCTCCTTCTGGATGCGCGACATGCCCCTCCGTTCCTCACTCCGCGAGCAGCCGCCTCAGGTGGGTGCTGACGGCGTCGTCCTCGATCAGGAACCCGTCGTGACCGAAGTCCGAACGGATCACCACGGGAATCCTACCGTCGATCGTGTCCCGCAGATGGGAGGCGATGAGCTCCTGGCCCTCGACGGGGAACAGCCGGTCGCTGTCGATGCCGAGCACGAGCGTCCTCGCGGTCACCAGGGACAGCGCGGCGGCCAGCCCGCCTCGGCCGCGGCCGACGTCGTGCGAGTTCATCGCCTCCACCAGCGTCAGGTAGCTGTTGGCGTCGAAGCGCCGCGTGAACTTGTTGCCGTGGAAGTCGAGGTACGACTCGACGGCGAACCGGCCGCCGCCGCCGAGCGGGCTGATCCCGCTCTGCCAGGCGCGCTCGAACCGCTCGTTCAGCTCGGACGGGCTGCGGTAGTTGAGCAGCGCCATCCGGCGGGCGAGCGCGAGGCCGCGGTGCGGTCCCTCGCCGTCCTTCTCGTCGTAGTAGTAGCCGCCGTGGAACAGCGGATCGGTGCGGACCGCCTCGATCTGCACGGAGTTGAGCGCGATCTGGTCCGCGGTCGAGAACGGCGGAGCGGCGAGCACGGCCAGTCGCTCCACGCGCTCCGGGAAGCTCACCGCCCACTCGATCGCCTGCATCCCGCCCATCGACCCGCCGACGACGGCCGCCCAGCGCCCGATGCCGATCTCGTCGGCGAACGCGGCCTGCGCGTTCACCTGGTCCCGGATCGTCGTGAACGGGAACCGCGGCCCCCACTCCGCGCCGTCCGGAGCGATCGAGGCGGGCCCGGTCGTGCCCTGGCAGCCGCCGAGCATGTTGGGGACGACGACGAACCAGCGGTCCGTGTCGATCGCCTTGCCGGGACCGATGATGCCCTGCCACCAGCCGGCCGTGGGATGGCCGGGGCCGGCCGCGCCGACCGCGTGGCTGTCGCCGGTGAGCGCGTGCAGCACGAGCACCGCGTTGTCCCGCTCCGGGTTCAGCTCGCCCCAGGTCTCGTACGCGACCCGCACGAACGGCAGCGTCTCGCCGCTCTCGAACCGGAACTCGCCGATCCCGGCGAACTTCCGCCCGCCGACCGGGTCGGACTCCTTCCACGCCCCGCTGGCGTGCGGTTTGCCGAGCAGCGAGCGCGCCTGCTCCTCGGTGATGAAACTCGAGGGTGCGGTGTCCGCCGACGTCTGCCACTCCATGCGTCCCATTCTTGCCGAGCGGCCGACGGGACGGTGCCGTGTTACGGCGGAGCCGGATCAGCGCCCGTCGCCGGCCTCGCGGTCGTCGACGCGCTCGGTCTCGTGCTGGTGGCGCTGGCGCAGGTGCTGGGTGCGTTCGTTGAGGTAGTTGACGATCGTGGCGCTCGAGGTCCCGACGATGGCGATGCCGCCGATCATCAGGACGACCGCGAGCAGCCGGCCGGTGACCGTCACCGGGTAGTAGTCGCCGTAGCCGACGGTCGCCATCGTCACGCACGCCCACCAGAGCGCGTCGCCGAACGAGTGGATGTTCGAACCAGGGGCGTAGCGCTCCACCTGGTACACGGCGAGCGAAATCACGTAGATGAACATCAGCACGAACGAACCGGCGACGATCAGGACCCTGCGGCGCAGGTGCGACGCGGTGTTGCCGCGCAGCAGCGGCAGCCGGCCCAGGTCGCCGATCAGCCGGAACGGCCGGGCGAGCGGCAGCAGCACGGAGAGCAGGTCGGCGATGTTGCGCCGCACGAACCGGCGCTTGTCCTCGGCGAGGATCAGCCGCACCGAGTAGTCGACGACGAAGAGCACCCAGATCAGCCCGAGCAGGGAGACCAGCGCCGCGTACATCGCGGGCGACATCCTCGGCTGCAGGATCGTCCAGGAGTACGCGATCAGGAAGACGATGCTCGCGCCGATGCCGGGCCAGGCCGTGGCCTGCTCCCAGCGGATGCGCTTCGCGTCGTCGCTCACGCGCTAATCCTTGACCATCAGCTCGCCCTTGTGGAAGCGGTGGGATGCGGCCTGCGCGACCGGTTTGACCACGATGAGGTCGAGGTCGACGTGCCGGGGGAGGCTGAGCGCGTGCACGATCGTCTCGGCGACGTCCTCGGCGACCAGCGGCTCGGGGACGTCCTCGTAGACCGCGTCCCGCTTCGCCCTGTCTCCGCCGAAGCGCACCAGCGAGAACTCCTCGGTCGCGACCATCCCCGGCGCGACCTCGACGACGCGGATCGGCTCGCCGTTCAGCTCCAGCCGCAGCACCTCGGTGAGCGCGTGCTCGGCGAACTTGGCCGCGTTGTAGCCGCCGCCCCCGACGTACGCGGTGTGGCCGGCGATGGAGGTGACGGTGACGATGTCGGCGTGCCCGGTCGCCTTCGCGCCGGCGCGGAGCAGCGGCAGCAGCGCGCTGATCACGCGCTTGGTGGCGATGACGTTGATCTCGTACATCCACACCCAGTCGTCGACGCTCGAGCCCTCGACCGAGTCCAGGCCGTGCGCGCCTCCCGCGTTGTTGACGAGCGCGTGGATGCCGCCCGTGGCCGCGAGGTGGTCGCGGAGCGCGTCGACGTCCTCCTGGCGGGTGAGGTCGGCGGCGAAGACCTCGGCGCCGGTCTCCTCCGCGAGCGCCCGCAGCCGGTCCGCGCGGCGGGCGACCCCGACCACGTCCCAGCCCTGCTCGCGGAACAGGCGGACCGTCGCCGCCCCGATGCCCGAACTCGCTCCCGTCACGACCACTCGTCTGCTGCTCATGCGCCCATTCTCACGGGTTACGGCATGTTTCGGGTGCGTTGCCCCCGCGGTGCGTGCCGTCTAGCCTGCTAGCAACCACCCGAATACGAGGAGCGTGAGCCATGACCGACGCCGCCGACTGGCAGTTCGAGACCAAGCAGATCCACAGCGGCGCCGCGCCGGATCCGGTGACGAACGCTCGCGCGACCCCGATCTACCAGACGACGTCGTACGTCTTCAACAACGCGGAGCACGCGAAGAACCTGTTCGCGCTCGCCGAGTTCGGCAACATCTACACCCGCATCCAGAACCCGACGCAGGCCGTGGTGGAGGAGCGGGTCGCCGCGCTCGAGGGCGGCACCGGCGCTCTCCTCGTCGCGTCCGGCCAGGCCGCGGAGACCTTCGCCGTGCTCAACATCGCGCAGGCGGGCGACCACATCGTCTCCTCCAGCTCGATCTACGGCGGCACCTACAACCTGTTCAAGTACACGCTCGCCAAGCTCGGCATCGAGACCACGTTCGTCGAGAACCAGGACGACGCGGAGGAGTGGCGCCGCGCGGTCCGCCCGAACACCAAGCTGTTCTTCGCGGAGACCATCGGCAACCCGAAGATCAACGTCCTCGACATCGCACTGGTCGCCGACGTCGCGCACGAGGCGGGCGTCCCGCTGATCGTCGACAACACGATCGCGACCCCGTACCTCATCCGCCCGTTCGAGCACGGCGCCGACATCGTCGTGCACTCGGCGACGAAGTTCCTCGGCGGCCACGGCACCGTCATCGGCGGCGTCGTCGTGGACGGCGGGAAGTTCGAGTGGTCGAAGAACGTGGACAAGTTCCCCGGCCTCACCGAGCCGGACCCCTCGTACCACGGCGCCAGCTACACCGCCGCGGTCGGCGACGGCCTGGCCTACATCATCAAGGCGCGCGTCCAGCTGCTCCGCGACTTCGGTGCGGCCATCGCCCCGGCGAGCGCGTGGCAGCTGATCCAGGGCATCGAGACCCTCTCGCTGCGGGTGGAGCGCCACACGCAGAACGCGCAGGAGATCGCCGAGTTCCTCGAGTCGCACCCCGATGTCGCCTCGGTGAACTACTCGGGCCTGCCGACCAGCCCGTGGTACGCGGCCGCCAACAAGTACGCCCCCAAGGGCGTCGGCGCTGTGCTGTCGTTCGAGCTGAAGGGCGGTGTGGATGCGGGCGCCGCCCTGGTGGACAACCTCTCGCTGTTCAGCCACCTGGCCAACATCGGCGATGTCCGCAGCCTCGTCATCCACCCGGCGTCGACCACGCACTCGCAGCTGACGCCCGAGCAGCAGCTGACCGCGGGCGTCACCCCCGGTCTCGTCCGCCTCTCGGTCGGGCTGGAGAGCATCGACGACCTCAAGGCCGACCTCTCCGCCGGTCTCGCTGCCGCGCGCTCGGTCGCGGAGGCAGCGCGCGCGTAACCCCCTCCATCCAGCCCCACCCTCGAGTACGCAAAGACTGCACGCGGAGAACGGTGTCCGCGTGCAGTCTTCGCGTACTCGAGGGTGGGGCTCGAGGGTGGGGCTCGGGAGTGGGGCTCGGGAGTGGGTGCTCGCAGGGCGCGGGCGACGGCGGGACGTAATAGAGCGATGGGCGCGGGCGCGCTCCGGGAGAATGGGCCTATGGAGTGGCAGACATCCGCCGACACGGCGCCGTCGAGTTTCATCACGGACGCCCAGGCGCGGACGCTGCTCGGAAAGCCGCCGGCGAGCGGCGCCTGGAAGGAGTCCGACCATGCCGGCGGGCGCCAGTTCGCGGGGATCGGCGCGTTCACCTTCGAGAGCGGCGAGAGCCTCCCCTTCGTCCGCATCGCGTACGAGACGTGGGGCGAGCTGTCGCCGGACCGTGACAACGCGGTGCTGGTCCTGCACGCGCTGACCGGCGACTCCCATGCGGTCGGCCCTGCGAGCGCCGGCCACCTCACCGCCGGCTGGTGGCAGGGCATCATCGGACCGGGCAAGGCGATCGACACCGATCGCTGGTTCGTCGTGGTGCCCAACATGCTCGGCGGCTGCCAGGGGACGACCGGGCCGGCATCCCTCGCTCCGGACGGGGCGGAGTGGGGCCCCCGCTTCCCGTTCACCTCCATCCGCGACCAGGTGAATGCGCAGGCCGCCTTCTCCGACGCGATCGGCATCGATCGCTGGGCGGCTGTCGTCGGCGGCTCGATGGGCGGGATGCAGGCGCTGGAGTGGGCGGTGATGTTCCCGGACCGCGTCGAGCGGCTGGCCGTCCTCGCCGCGCCGCCGCATTCCACCGCCGACCAGATCGCCCTCAACTCGGTGCAGATCGAGGCCGTTCGCACAGACCCCCTGTTCCGCGGCGGTCAGTACTACGACGCCGGGGACGGCGAGGGGCCGCACCGCGGGCTGGCGCTCGCCCGCCGGATGGCGCTGCTCAACTACCGCAGCCCCTCCGAGCTGAACGTCCGGTTCGAGCGCGCGTGGCAGAGCGGGATCAGTCCGCTGGGCGGCGGCGGCCGCTTCGCGGTGGAGTCGTACCTCGACTTCCACGGCAACAAGTTCACCCGCCGGTTCGACGCCAATAGCTACATCACCCTCGTGGAGGCGATGAACTCCCACGACGTCGGCCGCGGCCGCGGAGGGCAGGCCGCCGCGCTCTCCCGGGTCGCGGCGCGCACGCTCGTCGTGGGCATCGACAGCGACCGTCTGTTCCCCGTGGAAGGACAGGAGCAGATTGCCTACCATGTTCCGGACACGCTGGACGGTAGAGTTCCAGTGGTGATCCGGTCGGACTTCGGCCACGACGGGTTCCTGATCGAGGACGATGCGGTCAGCGCTCAACTGAGGCGGCTGCTCGCAGGCTGACGATGGTTGGAGGGGCATGTCGCGCATCCAGAAGGAGCGTGATCGTCTCCTCGCCGCCACAGCCCGCACGGTCGGGCTGACCGCCACGGCGACCGCGCTGCTCTGCCTGAGCGTCCCCGGTTCGCTCCCGCTCCCCCTCTACTTCGCCTCCCTGGTGCTCATCCTGTGCCTCGGCTACGCGCAGTGGCAGCTGGCCGGGCTGCTGCGCCTGACGATGTGGATGTGGATCATCGTCGCCGCAGGCAACGCCCTCATCCTCGTCCACCTCCTCCCGGGGACCGCCCTCGGCCCCTCGGCGATCAGCGCGGTCGGCGTCATCGGCGCAGCGTCGGTCGCCTGCGTCTGCGTCCTTGCCGTCACCTCCCGTACCCGGCTGATCCTCCTGGTCGCATCTGCCGCGCTGACGGTGGGTTCGCTGGGCGTGACGCTCGGGATGACCGGCTCGCGGATGGCCGAGCCGCTCGTGTTCACGGTGACCGGCTGGATCGCGCTGACCGCGACCGGCGTCTGGCTCTCGCGGACCGTCCCACGGACGCTCAAGCGCATCTCGACCATGAGCCGCGCCTACCGTGTCGAACGCCAGGCGAGCGAGACGGAGGCGCGCCGCCGGCAGAGCGCCCGGCTGCTGCACGACACCGTGCTCGCCACGCTGACGCTGCTCGCCCACTCCGGTGTCGGCGTCAGTCACGGTGCGCTCCGGGAGCAGGCGGCCGAGGATGCTGCCCTGCTGCGCCAGCTGCGGCTCGGCTTCACGCCCGACCCGTCGCGGTCCGGCGACTACAAGCTGAAACCCGTGGAGCAGTCCACGCTCGGCAACACCCTCGAGTCGGTGAAGCAGCGCTTCCGGCGAATGGGACTGGAGGTCAACTGGCACGGCGCCGGCCAGGTCCTCCTGCCCAGCGACGTGCTCGACGCCTTCCTGCTCGCCCTCGGCGAGTGCCTCGAGAACGTGCGCAGGCACTCCGGGGTGAACGAGGCGCACGTCACCATCACCGACGACGACGCGAACGTGCGGGCCATGGTGACGGATGCGGGCAAGGGGTTCGATGTGTCGACCATCGACGCCGGCCGTCTGGGCTTCACCGAGTCGATCGTGGCGCGCCTGCGGGATGTCGGGGGCAACGCACGCCTGTTCTCGTCGCCCGGCAGCGGGACGACCGTGGTGCTGGAGGTGCCGAAGTGACCCGGATCGACGAGCGGACGGTCCCGCGCAGCCCGCTGGCACGCGGGGCAGCCGGGGACGAACGGGATGCGCTCAGCCGCGCCCGCCTGGATCTCGGCTTCAACGTCGCAACGGTCGCGCTCATCGCGTTCCTGCTGGTCCTGTTCTTCCTCGACATCGGGGACTACCCGCTGCTCGGCCTGACGATCGCCGCCTGGGTCCTCGTCGCCGTGACCCTGGTCGCCGCGCTCGTGCTGCGCTTCCGGCTGCCGGACGAGCTGCCGCTGTGGCTGTACCTCGGGGGCCTCGGGATGTGGGCGGTCGCCCTCGCCCTCGACATCGCGGGCAGCTGGCCGGGAGGAGGCGCCGCCGCGCCACTGACCGCGGCCGCGGCCATCGGGCCCGCCCTGCTGCTCTGCGTGCCTGTTCGGCCGGCCCGCGACATCCTCCTCGCGGCTGCGGCCCTCGGCGGGGTCCTCGCGATCG
>NZ_JBQCGZ010000169.1:0-25194 GCF_051955155.1 Leifsonia sp. | reverse complement strand
ACGGACGTCGAGTTCTACACGGGGGAGATGCAGTACCTCCACGAGGGGCATGCGTCGTTCCCGATCCGCATCGGCCACGAGTGGATGGGCACGGTCGGCGCGGTGGGGGAGGGCGTGGACCGCGGCTGGCTCGGTCGACGGGTCACGGGCGACACGATGCTCGGCTGCGGTGCGTGCCGGCGCTGCCGGGACGGCCGGCAGCACGTGTGCGCGTTCCGGACCGAGCTCGGCATCCGGGGCGGTCGTCCGGGAGCGCTCGCCGAGCGGGTCGCGGTCCCGGCCCGGTTCCTCCACGCGCTGCCCGACGCGGTCGACGACGCGCAGGGCGCGCTCGTGGAGCCGGGCGGGAACGCGCTGCGCGCCGTCCGGGGCGCGGCGCTCCGGCCGGGCGACACGGTGCTCGTGCTCGGCCCAGGCACGATCGGCCTGCTCGTGGCGATGTTCGCGCGCGCCGCCGGCGCGGCCGTGCACCTCATGGGGCGCAGCGAGCGGTCCCTCGCGTTCGCGCGCACGCTCGGCTTCGACGGCGTCTGGGCGGAGGACCAGCTCCCCGAGCTGCCCTGGGACGCGGTGATCGACGCGTCGAACGCGCCGAACCTGCCCGCGAAGGCGCTCGAGCTCGTCGAACCCGGCAAGCGCGTCGTCTACGTCGGGCTCGCCGGCAGCCCGAGCCGCGTCGACACCCGCGCGCTCGCGCTGCAGGACGTCACCGCGGTCGGCGTGCTCAGCGCCTCCGGGGGGCTGGAGGGCACGATCGACGCCTACGCCGCGGGCGCGGTCGACCCGCGGCCGCTGATCGCGGCGACCATCCCGCTCGAGGGGCTCGCGGCGGTGCTCGCGGGCGACCGGCCGGCGGGCGCTGGACCTGGACCGAAGACGCACATCGACGTGCAGGAGGGGATCCGCACATGAGCGAGTTCGAGGGGCTGTCCGCCGTCGTCACCGGAGGGGCGAGCGGCATCGGTGCGGCCGTCGTGCGCCGCCTGCTCGAGGGCGGGGCGCGGGTGGCCGCGCTCGACCTGCAGCCGGACACCGCACCGGAGGGGGCGCTGCGGCTCGGCTGCGACGTCACCGACGCCGCCGCGGTGCGCACCGCGGTGGACCGGGCGGCGGAACGGTTCGGCGGCATCGACGTCGTCGTGAACAACGCGGGCATCGGGGCGAGCGGCGACGTCACCGCGAACGACGAGCACGAGTGGCTGCGGGTCCTCGATGTGAACGTCGTCGCGATGGCGCGCGTGAGCGCCGCCGCGATGCCGTACCTGCGCCGTTCCGAGCACGCCGTGATCGTCAACACCTGCTCGGCGGTGGCGTTCGTCGGCGTGCCGAACCGTGCGCTCTACAGCGCGAGCAAGGGCGCGGTCGCCGCGCTCACCCTCGCGATGGCCGCGGACCACGTGCGCGACGGGATCCGCGTGAACGCGGTCGCGCCGGGCACGGCCGACACCCCGTGGGTCGGCCGGCTGCTCCCGGCGAGCGAGGACCCGGAGCAGGCCGCCGCCGCGCTGCGCGCCAGGCAGCCACTCGGCCGGCTCGTCACCGCGGACGAGGTCGCGCACGCGGTCCTGTCGCTCGCGTCCCCGCTCGCCGCCTCGACCACCGGGGCGGTCCTCCGCGTCGACGGCGGGATGACGTCCCTCCGCCTCGGCTGAGCCGGTCCGAGGACACTGCGGGCGGCCGCTGCCGGGCGATCGCGCCGTCAGCCGGCGGGCGCCATCGCCGCGACGACCACGAGGCTGGAGACGCAGACGCTCCAGCTGATCCAGCTCGAGGCGATCCAGCCCCGGGGCGTGCGCTCGTCCGTCGACTGCGCGAGCGCGAGTCCGCCGAGCGAGATCAACGCGAACACCGCCGACATGATCGCGGTGAGCCCTGCGGCCTCGAACAGGAGACCGCCGTCGGCGGAAGGGATCATGCGTGCTCCGAGACGTCGTCGTGCTCGATTGGTGAACGCTGCGCCTCCGCTCATGGAGGGCGACTGCACACTGGCCGATCCTGCGAGCGCTGTCAAGTGCCGCTGAACGCGGCGGAGCGGGATGCGGTCAGCCCACCAGCAGATCGCGGCTGATCCCCTCCAGGGACGCCGCACCGGCCAGCGCCATGGCGTGCTCCAGCTCGCGCCGCACCTCGTCGAGGAGGGTCCGCACCCCGTCGGCACCGCCGTCGGCGAGGGAACGGACGGCGGGGCGCCCGAGCAGCACCCCGCGGGCACCGAGGGCGAGCGCCGCCAGCACGTCCAGGCCGGTCCGGATGCCGCCGTCGACGAGCACGGGAACCCAGGAGGGCACGGCGTCCACCACCTCCGGAAGGGCGACCGCGGTGCTGACCGCGCGATCGAGCTGCCGGCCTCCGTGGTTGGAGACGATGATGCCGGCCGCGCCCGCGTCGAGGACCCGCTGCGCATCGTCGGCCCGGAGCACGCCCTTCACGAGTACCGGCAGCCCGGTGTCGCTGCGCAGTCGACCGATCATCCCCGCGTCGACCGCGGGGTCCTGCTCCACGTCACGCGTGCTGAGCGCCCTCCCGCTCTGCGCCTGCATGGCGCGCCTGTGCCGCTCCAGGACGCCGATCGAGGCCGTGGAACGCCGCTTCTCACCGACGCGCGGGGTGTCGCCCGTGAGCACGAGCGCCCTGGCACCCGCCGCTGCCGCCCGTTCGGCGAGCTGACCGGTCAGTGCGCGGTCCCGCATGACGTAGAGCTGGAACCACCACGGCGCACGGGTCGCCGCGGCAACCTGCTCGAGCGGAACGGAGGAGCGGGTCGACAGGACGAACAGGCTGCCCGCCGCCGCGGTGCCACGGGCGGTGGCCGGCTCGCCCTCCGGATGGGCGAGACCGTGCAGCGCCGTCGGACCGACGAGGATCGGCGTCGCCAGCTCCGCGCCGAGCAGCGTCGTCGTCGTCGAGACGGACCCCACATCCGTCAGGACCCGTGGCCGGAAGCGGAGGCGACGCCACGCCGCCTCGTTCTCCGCGAGCGTGATCTCCTCGCCGGATCCGCCTTCGAAGTAGTCCTGGGTCGCCTCGTCCGTGGTACTCGCCTCCATGACTCGGACCGGCCGGCACCGGAGCGGTGAACATGCGCACGACTCGCCGTGCCGGTTGTGCAGAGCGCTCCGTTCTTTGTACAGTGACACTCAACACATCCGCTACACAGCGGTACGGATGAGCGCGGAGAGAATGCAGATGTCGACGCCGACGGACCAGGACACGCCCCGACTGTCCAGCGCCCGCTTCGCCGTCTCGAAGGGGCTCGTCACGATCCTCGCAGCCACGGTGCTGCTGTTCGCCGTGTGTGCCGTCTTCGCGCAGTCGAGCGTCTCGCCCACCTCGCTCGAGGGCATGCTGCCGATCGCCGCAGTGCTCGCGGTGGCCGGACTCGGCCAGATGCTCGTGGTGCAGCAGGGCGGCATCGACCTCTCCGTCGCGGGCGCCATGTCGCTGGCCGTCGTCACGGTGACGCACATCCCCGACCAGAACGACTCGTTGCTGCTGCCCGCCGTCCTCCTCGCCCTCGCGTTCGCGGTGGTAGCCGGAGTCGTCAACGGACTCCTCGTCGGGGGTCTCGGTCTGAACCCGATCATCGCCACGCTCGGCACGAACGCGCTGCTCTACGGCGTGAACCTCGGCATCTCCGGTGGGCGTCCCAGGATCACGACGTCCGCACTGCAGGACATCATGACCGGCTCCGTCGCCGGCATCCCGTTCTCGGTGCTGTTCGCGGTCGGTGCGCTGATCCTCGTCACCGTCCTCGTGCGGCGCACCGTGCCGGGGCGCCGCTTCGAGTTCATCGGCGCGAACCCGAGGGCGGCGCGGGCCATCGGGCTGCGGACGCGATTGCACCAGACCTCGGCCTACGTGTGGGCGCAGCTGCTCTACTGCCTCGCCGGTGTGATGATCGCCGGGATCACCGCGCAGCCGAGCGCATACAGCGGTGACAGCTTCCTGCTCATCTCCGTCGCGGTCGTCGTGCTCGGCGGCACGTCGCTCCTCGGCGGGAGGGGGTACCCGCTCGCCACCGTGATCGCCGCCGTCTTCCTCGAGCAGCTCGTGCAGTTCGTGCTCGCGCTCGGGGTCTCGACGGCGATCCAGACCATCGTCCAGGCCGCTGCGCTGGCGCTGGGCGTCTCCCTCTACACCGTCGACTGGGCCGCGATCTGGCGCCGGATCACCGGCCGCAGACGACGGACGGCCCCGGTACCGGCCTGACCACCACCAGGACTTCCCAGCCGCGCGAGCGGCGGAAAGCGCGACAGAGGCGTCGCGAACCGACAGAAGGAACACATGCCATGAGACCTCGCACCAAGTACGGCCTCGCCGCTGCAGCACTCGCGGCGATGTCGCTCGTCCTCTCCGGCTGCAGCGGCGCATCGAACGCCGGTGGTTCGGGGAGCGACAAGGTCACCCACGTGTCCGGCGCGCCGTCGTGGTGCGGCACGAAGAAGATCACCTTCGCCCTGCTCGACGGCTTCGGCGGCAACAGCTGGCGCCTCGTCACGACCGCGTCGGGCAAGGCCGAGGCCGCGAAGTGCCCGAGCGTCACGAAGTTCCTCTACGCCGACGGCCAGGGCAACACCTCGAAGGCGATCTCGGACATCAAGGGCATGGCCTCCCGCGGCGTCAACGCGATGGTCGTGTTCCCGGACGCCGGCAAGGCCGTGCTCCCCGCCCTGACCGCCGCCTACAAGGCCGGCGTCGTGACGGTGCCCTACCGGGTCGACCCCGGTGGCAAGGCCGGCGTCAACTACGACAAGTGGATCGGCGACGACTTCGCCAACGACGGCAACAACTGGGCGGCCTGGATCAAGAAGGTCGTCCCGAACGGCGGCAACATCCTGTTCATGGGCGGCCCGGCCGGGAACAGCCAGAGCGTCACGGAGTACAACGCGCTGAAGGCCAACCTCGGCTCGCAGTACACGTTCATCGACCAGACGCCGTTCGTGCCGACGAACTGGGACCCGACGCTCACCCAGACCCTGCTGTCCGCGGCGATCGCGAAGTACCCGAAAATCGACGTGATCGTCTCCGACTTCGGCCCGACGCTCGTCAGCTCGCTGCCGCTGTTCACGAAGAGCGGCCGCCAGATCCCCGCGCTCGCCACGTCCGACGGCAACTCACTCGCGTGCTTCTGGAAGTCGCAGCAGGCCGCGCACCCGTTCAAGCTCGAGACCGTCGCCACGGGGAACGACAACGTGCGCCTCGCCGTCGACTACGCGGTGGCGAAGGCGACCGGCGGCAAGATCCCCACCGCCGACTCCTTCAAGGGACCGGTGTTCGAGGACTCGACCGATCCGTCGAAGCCGGTGCAGTGCCGGTCCGACCTCCCGGGTGACGTCTACCTCTCCGCGGAGATGCCCGGCGACCAGCAGGCGCAACTCGGCAAGTGACCGAACCGGGTCGGTCCAGTCCTGCGACCGGACCGACCCGGCTCGTCCGCACCCGTCTCAGCGGAAGGCCCTCACCATGAACGAAGCGCTCGCACCGGCGCCCGCATCCGTCGACGTCGCGCCGGCGACCCTCGAGATGCGGCGGATCACGAAGACGTACGCCGGCGTGGCCGCGCTCAGCGACGTGTCCGTCTCCATCCGCGCGGGTGAGGTCCACGCGATCCTCGGGGAGAACGGAGCGGGCAAGTCCACCCTCATGAACGTCGCGACGGGCGGCACGCAGCCCGATTCCGGCGAGATCGTGGTGGGCGGCGAGACCGTCTCCCCGCTCAGTCCACGGACGGCCGCGGCGCACGGGATCGCGATCGTGCATCAGCACCCCGCTGTGCTGCCCGACCTCACCGTGCTCGAGAACCTCGAGGTCGCGCTGCCCGCATCCGTCCTCCGCGGGGACGGCGGGCGTGCCGCCGTCGCCCGGCGCGTCCTGGAACGCGTCGGGCTGGAGGTGGATCTCCGGGACCGTGTCGAGGATCTGACCGTCGCGCAGCGGCACCTCCTCGAGATCGCGAAGGCCTTCGCGGTCTCACCCGCCGTGCTCATCCTCGACGAGCCGACCGCGCCGCTCGGTGACGCCGCCGTCCAGCGGTTCTTCGGGCTGGTGCGGGAGGCGGTGGCGGACGGCGTCTCCGTCATCTACATCACGCACCGGATGGCGGAGGTGCGCGAGCTCGCGGACCGCGTCACCGTGCTCCGGGACGGCCGCACCAGGGGGACCTCGGACGTCGCCGACATCAGCGACGACGAGCTGCTCTCGCTGATCGTCGGTCGCAAGCTCGAGTCGGCGTTCCCGCCGAAGCTGGGACCGGTCGACGTCGAGGCCGGGCACGACCTCGAGCTGCGCGGGCTGACCGGGCCCGGCTTCGTGGACGTCTCCGCCCGCGTGCCCCGCGGCGCCATCGTCGGCATCGCGGGGGTCGTCGGCAACGGCCAGAGCGACCTGCTGCGCGCGCTCGCAGGACTCGAGCAGTTCGACGGAGAGGTGCGCATCGCCGGCACGGCCCGGTCGGGCCGCCAATTGCTCCACCACGCCGCGTACATGCCGGCCGACCGGCACGGTGAGGGCCTCGCCATGAGCCTCACCGTGCGCGAGAACGCGGCGATCTCGGCGTTGCGGTCGTTCACCGCCGGGCCGCTGCTCCGCCGGCCGAAGGAGACCGACGTCGTCGGCCGGTCGCTGTCCTCGATCCACGTCAAGGCTCCGTCGATGGACGCGCCGGTGTCGGCGCTCTCCGGCGGCAACCAGCAGAAGGTCGTGATCTCCCGCGCGCTGCTGTCCGACCCGCTGCTGCTCATCGCGGACGAGCCGACCCAGGGCGTCGACGTGGGCGCACGCGCGGAGATCTACGGCATCCTCCGCGACGCGTCGCAGCGGGGCATCCCCGTCGTCGTCTCCTCGTCGGACACGAAGGAGCTCGAAGGGCTCTGCGACCAGGTGCTGGTGATGTCCCGCGGTCAGGTCGTCGCGACGCTCGTCGGCGACGAGATCACGGAGGAGCGCATGGTGAGCGCCGCGGTCGGGTCGCGGACCTCCGCCATCCAGACGCCCGAGGCGCTCCGCGGGAACCACGCCACGGGCCTCCGCCGCTTCGTGCAGAGCGACTTCGCCCCGAGCGCGCTGGTCGCGGTGCTCATCGTGCTGCTGGGCGCGTTCATCGCGGTTCAGAACGGCGCGTTCCTGTCCTCGTTCAACCTCGTGACGATCCTGACCGCCGCCACGGCGATCGGCTTCCTCGCGCTGGGGCAGAACATCGCGCTGCTCACCGGCGGCATCGATCTCTCGGTCGGGCCACTGGCCGGGTTCCTGGTCGTCGTGTCGTCGTTCTTCGTCAACGACGGCAAACCGGTGGGCACCGTGCTCCTCGGGCTCGCGCTGATGCTCCTCGTCGCGCTGGTGACCGGTCTCGTCAACGGGGGCCTGATCCGCGGGGCACGCTTCACGCCCATCGCCGCGACCCTCGCGCTGTACATCGCCTTCGGGGGCCTGGCGCTGCTGCTGCGGCCGCAGCAGGGCGGCTACATCAGTCAGGACTTCCAGGGGTTCGTGACCATGAGCTTCGGACCGATCCCGCTGTTCTTCATCGTGCTCGTCGTGGTCACCGTCCTCCTCGAGCTCGCGCTGCGTCGCACGAGATGGGGATGGCGGCTCCGCGCGACCGGGTCGGACGAGACTGCGGCGCGGACCGTGGGCGTGAACGTCAACCGCACGGTCGTGCTCGGCTACGTGGCGACGGCGCTCCTCGTCTTCCTGGGCGCACTCATGTTCATGGGCCAGTACGGCATCGGGGACCCGACGCAGGGCTCCGCCTTCACGCTGACGAGCATCACCGCGGTCGTGCTCGGTGGCACGAGCCTGCTCGGCGGCCGCGGCACCTTCATCGGTCCGCTCCTCGGCACGCTGCTGCTGCAGCAGGTGCTGTCCGCGACGGTGTTCCTCGGCCTCGGGACGGTCTTCCAGTACTACTTCCAGGGCGCCCTGATCCTGGCGGCCGCGATCGTCTACACGACCGGCCGGCTCCGCCGCCGCCGGCGCGCTGCCGCCGCCGCCGAGTGAGCCCCGCAATCCATCGGCGCGCCGCTTGCGGGCGCCCCGTCCAGAAAGGCAGCCGCTCATGCTGAGCACAGCCACCCCGGGAACCAACGGCGTCGACTGGGAGGAACGCGTCCGATTCGATCGACTCCGTGACGAGCGCCTCGCCCGGCTGAAGGCGGAGCTCGAGCGCTCGGACCTCGGAGCCCTGCTGGCGTTCGACTTCTCGAACATCCGCTACATGACCGCGACCCACATCGGCACGTGGGCGATGGACAAGCTGATCCGGTTCTCCCTCCTGACGAGGAACTCCGATCCGATCGTCTGGGACTTCGGTTCCGCTGCCAAGCACCACGCGCTCTACAACCCGTGGCTCGGCGAGACGACCGCGGAGATGGACGCCGATCCGCACGCGCCGCATCACGGGGCGAAGCGGCCGCGCCTCGAGCACGGCTCGCGCGCGGGCATCTCGACCCTCCGCGGCGCGTTCGACCCCTCGGCCGGGGCGGCGGAGGAGGTCGCCGCGAAGATCAAGCGGGAGCTCGAGAAGTTCGGCCTGCTCGGCGAGCCGCTCGGCGTCGACGTCGTCGAGATGCCGGTGCTGATGGCGCTGAAGAACGCGGGGATCGACGTCGTCGACGGCCAGCAGGTCTTCATGCAGGCGCGGGCGATCAAGACGCAGGACGAGATCACGCTGCTCACGCAGGCCGCGTCGATGGTCGATTCCGCCTACGACAAGCTGTACGAGTTCCTCCGGCCCGGTGTCCGTGAGAACGAGACCGTCGGACTCGTCGCGAAGACGCTCTACGACCACGGGTCCGAGTACGTCGAGGGCGTCAACGCGATCTCGGGAGAGCGGTGCTCGCCGCACCCGCACGTCTACTCCGACCGCATCATCCGGCCGGGTGACCCCGCGTTCTTCGACATCCTGCACAGCTTCAACGGCTACCGGACCTGCTACTACCGCACGTTCGCGGTCGGCTCGGCGAGCCCGGCGCAGAACGACGCCTACAAGCGGGCCCGCGAGTACATGGACCGTGCCATCGCGCTCGTGAAGCCGGGCGCGACGACGGCGGACATCGTCAAGGTGTGGCCGAAGGCGCAGGAGTTCGGGTTCCCGGACGAGGAGGCCGCGTTCGCGCTCCAGTACGGGCACGGCGTCGGCCTGTCGATCTGGGAGAAGCCGATCTTCTCCCGACTCGTCTCCCTGGACCACCCGGAGGAGCTGAAGGAGGGCATGTTCTTCGCCCTCGAGACCTACTGGCCGAGCGCGGACGGCATCGGTGCGGCGCGCATCGAGGAGGAGGTCGTCGTGACCGCCACGGGCGCCGAGGTCGTCACGAAGTTCCCGGCCGAGGACCTGCTCGTCGCGGGTCAGCGGTACTTCACGGTGAACGGCGCCCTGCCCGTCATCCGCAGCTCCCAGTCCAACCTCAACACCACGTGGGGTCGCGGCGAGGCGGCCCCTGCAGGGGCGGACGCGTGAGGGCCGCGGTCTACCACGGCGAGCACGACGTCCGGATCGAGGAGGTCCCCCGGCCGGAGCCGCGCGACGGCGAGGTCCTGCTCAAGGTCCTGCGGTCCGGGATGTGCGGGACGGACGCGACCGAGTGGAAGGCGGGCCCGCTCACCTTCCCGGTGGACCGCGTGCACCCCGTCACCGGCGCGACCGGCCCGATGGTGTTCGGCCACGAGTTCGTGGGGGAGGTCGTCGCTCCCGTCGAGGGCGGTCGGTTCCCGGCGGGCTCCCTCGTCGCGAGCGGGGCCGGCGTCTGGTGCGGCGGATGCGACCGCTGCCTGGAGGGGCGCACCAACCTGTGCCGGCGGTACTACACGCACGGGCTCAACGCACCGGGCGGCCTCGCCGAGCTCGTCGCGGTGCCCGAGAGGACGCTCGTCGCGCTGCCGGAAGGGCTGGCGCTCGATGCGGCGGGCCTCGCCCAGCCCCTCGCGGTCGGTCTCCACGCCGCACGACGCTCCGGGGCCCGCGACGGCGATCGCGTCGTGCTCATCGGCGCGGGCGCGATCGGCACCTTCGTGCTGACGGGGCTGCAGCACCTCGCGGACCTCGACGTGACCGTCGTGGACTTCGCCGGTGCGCGGCTGGAGCGCGCACTGCGGCTCGGTGCGGACCGAGTCGTCGAGGTCGGCGAAGCGGTCCGCGACCGAGTCCTCGAGGCCGCTCCGGGTGGCGCCGACGTCGTGATCGAGGCCAGCGGCGCTCCCGGCCAGCTGAACGCTGCGATCGGCATGGTCCGGGACGGCGGCACGGTGCTGCAGGTGGGTCTGCCCGCGAAGCAGCAGGAGGTTGACGTCCACGCCCTCGTGATGCGCGAGATCACGGTGCGCACGACGCTCGCGCACGTCTGCGGCGAGGACCTGGGGCCTGCGCTCGAGATCCTCGCGACGACGCGTCTCGCGGACGAGCTCCTCGACTCCGTGCATCCGCTCGGCGACCTCGCCGACCAGCTCGAGCGCCTCGCCACCGGGAGACTCGAGGGCAAGGTGCTGTTCGATCCCACGATCCAGGAGGAGGAACGATGAGGGCCGCTGTCTTCCACGCCGCTCACGACGTCCGCGTCGAGGATGTCGCCGCGCCAGGCGCACCCGGGCGAGGCGAGGTGCTGCTCCGGCCGTTCTGGTGCGGCGTCTGCGGCACCGACCTGCACGAGTACGCGCAGGGTCCGATCGTCACGCCGAGTCAGCCGCACCGCCTCAACGGGTCGACGATCCCGCAGATCCTCGGTCACGAGTTCTCGGCCGAGGTCGTCGAGATCGGGCCAGGGGTCGACCGCGTGCGCGTCGGGCAGCGGGTCTCCGTGATGCCGCTGCTCTTCGACGGCACCTGCTACTACTGCGTCCGCGGGCTGAACCACCTCTGTGTGAACATGGCCTGCATCGGGCTCAGCTACGCCTGGGGCGGGATCGCGGAGCTCGCGGTCGTGCCGCAGGAGAAGCTGACGGTGCTGCCCGACGAGGTCAGCGACCTGCAGGGTGCGCTCGTCGAGCCCGCCGCCGTCGCCGCCTACGGGGTGGACACGGCGGGCGTTCGACCGGGCGACACGGTCCTGGTCACGGGAGCGGGCCCGATCGGGGCGCTCGCGACGCTGTACGCCGCGTCGCTCGGGGCCCGGGTCATCGTCTCCGAGGTCAACCCGGTCCGAGCCGAGCTCGTCCGCGGCTTCGGCGTGGCCGAGGTGCTGAACCCGGCCGAGACGGACGTCGCCCTCCACATGAAGGAGCTGAACGGCGGCATCGGTGCGGACGCGGTCGTCGAGTGCTCGGGCAACGAGCGGGCGCTGCAGACGGCGCTCGCCGCGGTCCGGTCCGCGGGCCGGGTGTCGCAGACCGGCCTTCACACGCGGCCGGCGTCGATCGACCCGATGGTGCTGTCCGAGCACGACATCACCCTCACCGGCACGTGGTGCTACCCGGTCTTCGACTTCCCGCGCATCGTCGACCTGATCGCTCGCGGGCGCTATCCCGTCGAGAAGGTGGTCACGGGCCGGGTGCCCATGGCCGACATCGTCGAGAAGGGCTTCGAGACGCTGCTGTCGCCGACCGGCGATCAGGTCAAGGTCCTCATCGAGACCCGCTAGCCCGAGAGGAGCAGAACATGCGTGCACTGGTCTACGCCGCGCAGGACACCCCGGTCGTCGAGGACCTGGCGGTCCCGGAGATCGCCGCGGACGAGGTGCTCGTCGCGGCGCGCTCGGTGGGGGTGTGCCACTCGGACATCGAGCTGCTCGAGGGGCGCTACATCATCCCGTTCGCCTACCCGATCATCCCTGGCCACGAGTGGTCGGGCGAGGTCGTCGCCGTCGGCGACCGTGTCACCGGCTTCGCGCCCGGCGACCGGGTGGTCGGCGAGTGCGTCATCGGCACCGACCACTTCGGGTTCTCCATCAGCGGGGCCGCAGCCGATTTCTTCGTCGCGAAGGAGTCGTGGCTGCATCACCTGCCGGACGGGCTGTCGTTCACGATGGGCGCACTCGTCGAGCCCTTCAGCGTCGCGTACTACGCCGTGACGCACGCCGGAGGCGTCGACGCGAGCGACACGGTGGTGGTGCTCGGCGCCGGCCCGGTCGGTCTGGCGGTGGCTGCGGCGACCGCGGCGATGGGGGCGACCACCGTGGTGGTGGAGCCGTCCGAGGACCGCCGCGCTGCGGCGCTCGCGCTCGGAGCCGCGCATGCGGTGCATCCCGACGGGATCGACGCGCTGCTCGCCTCGGTGAGCGCCGGGCGCGGCGCCGACCTCGTCGTGGAGGCGAGCGGCCGTCCCGCCGTGATGGCGCAGGCGCTCGAGCTGGCCGCGTTCCGCGGTCGGATCGCCTACATCGGGATCGACGTCGGGGGCTCGGCTCCCGCGAAGCTCGGGCTCATCCAGTCGAAGGAGCTGCGCATCACGGGTTCGATCGGTTCGCCCGGGGTGTGGCCGGAGACGCTCCGGTTCCTCGCCGGCAGCGGGCTCGACCTCACCCCGCTCGTGACGCAGCGGTTCCCGGCGGATCAGGCGTTGTCCGCCCTGGAGGCGGCGCACCACCCCGAGTCGACGATCAAGGCGCACATCGAGTTCGACGCGCACCTCTGAGCGCGCGCACGACGAGGAGGGGAGGACCGCCGCGGCGGTCCTCCCCTCCTCGTCGTGCGCGCGCTCAGAGGTGCGCGTCGAACTCGATGTGCGCCTTGATCGTCGACTCGGGGTGGTGCGCCGCCTCCAGGGCGGACAACGCCTGATCCGCCGGGAACCGCTGCGTCACGAGCGGGGTGAGGTCGAGCCCGCTGCCGGCGAGGAACCGGAGCGTCTCCGGCCACACCCCGGGCGAACCGATCGAACCCGTGATGCGCAGCTCCTTCGACTGGATGAGCCCGAGCTTCGCGGGAGCCGAGCCCCCGACGTCGATCCCGATGTAGGCGATCCGACCGCGGAACGCGGCCAGCTCGAGCGCCTGCGCCATCACGGCGGGACGGCCGCTCGCCTCCACGACGAGGTCGGCGCCGCGCCCGGCGCTCACCGAGGCGAGCAGCGCGTCGATCCCGTCGGGATGCACCGCATGCGCGGCTCCGAGCGCGAGCGCCGCAGCGCGGCGGTCCTCGGACGGCTCCACCACCACGGTGGTCGCCCCCATCGCCGCGGTCGCCGCAGCCACCGCCAGACCGACCGGGCCGGCGCCGAGCACCACCACCGTGTCGCTCGCGTCGACGCCTCCGGCGTGCGTCACGGCGTAGTACGCGACGCTGAAGGGCTCGACGAGTGCGCCCATCGTGAACGACAGCCCGTCCGGCAGGTGATGCAGCCACGACTCCTTCGCGACGAAGAAATCGGCTGCGGCCCCGCTGATGGAGAACCCGAAGTGGTCGGTGCCGATGACGCACTCGCCGACCACCCGGTCGCCGGGCGCGAAGCCGGTGACACGGTCGCCGACGGCGACGACCTCGCCCGACCACTCGTGGCCAGGGATGATCGGGTAGGCGAACGGGATGATGTAGCGCCCCTCGAGCAGCTCGATGTCCGAGTGGCACACCCCCACCGAGCGCGCCGCGACGAGCACCTCGTCCGCGGCGATCTCCGGGACCGCCAGGTCCTCGACGACCGGGGTGTCCTGCGCGGCGTAGACCAGTGCACGCATGTTCTGCTCCTCTCGGGCTAGCGGGTCTCGATGAGGACCTTGACCTGATCGCCGGTCGGCGACAGCAGCGTCTCGAAGCCCTTCTCGACGATGTCGGCCATGGGCACCCGGCCCGTGACCACCTTCTCGACGGGATAGCGCCCGCGAGCGATCAGGTCGACGATGCGCGGGAAGTCGAAGACCGGGTAGCACCACGTGCCGGTGAGGGTGATGTCGTGCTCGGACAGCACCATCGGGTCGATCGACGCCGGCCGCGTGTGAAGGCCGGTCTGCGACACCCGGCCCGCGGACCGGACCGCGGCGAGCGCCGTCTGCAGCGCCCGCTCGTTGCCCGAGCACTCGACGACCGCGTCCGCACCGATGCCGCCGTTCAGCTCCTTCATGTGGAGGGCGACGTCCGTCTCGGCCGGGTTCAGCACCTCGGCCACGCCGAAGCCGCGGACGAGCTCGGCTCGGACCGGGTTGACCTCGGAGACGATGACCCGGGCCCCGAGCGACGCGGCGTACAGCGTCGCGAGCGCCCCGATCGGGCCCGCTCCCGTGACCAGGACCGTGTCGCCCGGTCGAACGCCCGCCGTGTCCACCCCGTAGGCGGCGACGGCGGCGGGCTCGACGAGCGCACCCTGCAGGTCGCTGACCTCGTCGGGCAGCACCGTCAGCTTCTCCTGCGGCACGACCGCGAGCTCCGCGATCCCGCCCCAGGCGTAGCTGAGCCCGATGCAGGCCATGTTCACACAGAGGTGGTTCAGCCCGCGGACGCAGTAGTAGCAGGTGCCGTCGAAGAGCAGCGGCATCACGGAGACCCGCTGCCCGACGCGCACGCGGTCGACCCCTGGCCCGATCTCGACGACCTCGGCCGAGAACTCGTGACCGAGGATCTGCGGGATCGTCGACCCGTTGAGGCGGTGCGGCTGACTCGGCGTGACGATCGGACCCTGCGCGTACTCGTGCAGGTCGGTGCCGCAGACGCCGCACCAGAACGGCCGGAGCAGCACCTCGCCTCGCCCGGGTGCGCCTGGCGCGGCGACATCCTCGACGCGGACGTCGTGAGCGGCGTGGAAGACAGCGGCCCTCATCGTTCCTCCTCCTGGATCGTGGGATCGAACAGCACCTTGCCCTCGAGTCTCCCGGTGGCGAGGCGCTCGAGCTGGTCGGCGAGGTCGCCGAGCGGATGCACGGAGTCGAGGAGCTCGTCCGCGAGACGCGTCGTCGCGAGGATCTCGAGCGCAGGCCCCAGGTCCTCGCCGCAGACGTGCGCGAGCGTCGTGCGCACCGTGATCTCGCGCATCACGAGGGCGTGGACGTCAACCTCCTGCTGCTTCGCGGGCAGACCCACCTGCAGCACCGTGCCGCCGTCCCGGACCATGCCGATCGCAGCGTTCAGCTGGCCGGGAGCGCCGCTGGCCTCGATCACGACGTCGGCGCCACCCGGAGCGGCCTCGAGGACTCGGTCGCGGACCGCTTCGCCGACCTCGACGACTCGGTCCGCACCGAGCCGCAGTGCGCGCTCCAGCCGCGCACCGGCGAAGTCCACGACGGTCACGTCGAGGTCCGCGAGGTGCTGCAGCCCCGTCAGCACGAAGGTGCCGATCGCGCCCGCGCCGATGAGCACGACGCGATCGCCGTCGCGGGCCCCGGAGCGTCGTGCGGCGTGGAGACCGACCGCGAGGGGCTGGGCGAGGCCCGCCGCATCGAGCGCCAGCCCTTCCGGCAGCGCGACGAGCGTCCTCTCGGGCACCGCGACGAGCTCGGCGAGGCCGCCCGGTGCGTTGAGCCCGTGCGTGTAGTACCGCCGGCACAGGTTGGTGCGCCCCTCCAGGCAGCGGTCGCATCCGCCGCACCAGACGCCGGCCCCGCTCGCGACGAGGGAGCCCGCCGGGAACCGACCGCCCTCGACGGGAGCGACGACCTCCCCCACGAACTCGTGGCCGAACACCATCGGGCCGGTCGCGCCGGTGACGGGGTGCACGCGGTCCACCGGGAAGGTGAGCGGGCCCGCCTTCCACTCGGTCGCGTCCGTCCCGCACATCCCGGACCGCAGGACCTTGAGCAGGACCTCGCCGTCGCGCGGCTCCGGCCGGGGGACCTCCTCGATCCGGACGTCGTGCTCGCCGTGGTAGACCGCGGCCCTCACGCGTCCGCCCCTGCAGGGGCCGCCTCGCCGCGACCCCACGTGGTGTTGAGGTTGGACTGGGAGCTGCGGATGACGGGCAGGGCGCCGTTCACCGTGAAGTACCGCTGACCCGCGACGAGCAGGTCCTCGGCCGGGAACTTCGTGACGACCTCGGCGCCCGTGGCGGTCACGACGACCTCCTCCTCGATGCGCGCCGCACCGATGCCGTCCGCGCTCGGCCAGTAGGTCTCGAGGGCGAAGAACATGCCCTCCTTCAGCTCCTCCGGGTGGTCCAGGGAGACGAGTCGGGAGAAGATCGGCTTCTCCCAGATCGACAGGCCGACGCCGTGCCCGTACTGGAGCGCGAACGCGGCCTCCTCGTCCGGGAACCCGAACTCCTGCGCCTTCGGCCACACCTTGACGATGTCCGCCGTCGTCGCGCCCGGCTTCACGAGCGCGATGGCACGGTCCATGTACTCGCGGGCCCGCTTGTAGGCGTCGTTCTGCGCCGGGCTCGCCGAGCCGACCGCGAACGTGCGGTAGTAGCAGGTCCGGTAGCCGTTGAAGCTGTGCAGGATGTCGAAGAACGCGGGGTCACCCGGCCGGATGATGCGGTCGGAGTAGACGTGCGGGTGCGGCGAGCACCGCTCTCCCGAGATCGCGTTGACGCCCTCGACGTACTCGGACCCGTGGTCGTAGAGCGTCTTCGCGACGAGTCCGACGGTCTCGTTCTCACGGACACCGGGCCGGAGGAACTCGTACAGCTTGTCGTAGGCGGAATCGACCATCGACGCGGCCTGCGTGAGCAGCGTGATCTCGTCCTGCGTCTTGATCGCCCGCGCCTGCATGAAGACCTGCTGGCCGTCGACGACGTCGATCCCCGCGTTCTTCAGCGCCATCAGCACCGGCATCTCGACGACGTCGACGCCGAGCGGCTCGCCGAGCAGGCCGAACTTCTCGAGCTCCCGCTTGATCTTCGCGGCGACCTCCTCCGCCGCCCCGGCCGAGGGGTCGAACGCGCCGCGGAGGGTCGAGATGCCCGCGCGCGAGCCGTGCTCGAGGCGCGGCCGCTTCGCCCCGTGATGCGGCGCGTGCGGATCGGCGTCCATCTCCGCGGTCGTCTCGCCGAGCCACGGGTTGTAGAGCGCGTGGTGCTTGGCAGCGGAACCGAAGTCCCAGACGATCGGATCGGAGTTCCTCGTCAGGAGGGAGAACCGGATCAGCTTGTCCATCGCCCACGTGCCGATGTGGGTCGCGGTCATGTAGCGGATGTTCGAGAAGTCGAACGCCAGCAGGGCTCCGAGGTCCGAGCGCTCGAGCTCCGCCTTCAGCCGGGCGAGGCGCTCGTCACGGAGTCGATCGAATCGGACGCGTTCCTCCCAGTCGACGCCGTTGGTTCCCGGGGTGGCTGTGCTCAGCATGAGCGGCTGCCTTTCTGGACGGGGCGCCCGCAAGCGGCGCGCCGATGGATTGCGGGGCTCACTCGGCGGCGGCGGCAGCGCGCCGGCGGCGGCGGAGCCGGCCGGTCGTGTAGACGATCGCGGCCGCCAGGATCAGGGCGCCCTGGAAGTAGTACTGGAAGACCGTCCCGAGGCCGAGGAACACCGTCGCGGACAGCACCTGCTGCAGCAGCAGCGTGCCGAGGAGCGGACCGATGAAGGTGCCGCGGCCGCCGAGCAGGCTCGTGCCACCGAGCACGACCGCGGTGATGCTCGTCAGCGTGAAGGCGGAGCCCTGCGTCGGGTCCCCGATGCCGTACTGGCCCATGAACATGAGTGCGCCCAGGAAGACGAGGAGCGCCGTCGCCACGTAGCCGAGCACGACCGTGCGGTTGACGTTCACGCCCACGGTCCGCGCCGCAGTCTCGTCCGACCCGGTCGCGCGGAGCCGCCATCCCCATCTCGTGCGACGCAGCGCGAGCTCGAGGAGGACGGTGACCACGACGAGCACGATGAAGAACAGCGGGATCGGTCCGAAGCTCATGGTCACGAACCCCTGGAAGTCCTGACTGATGTAGCCGCCCTGCTGCGGCCGCAGCAGCAGCGCCAGGCCCCCGAAGGCGATGTACAGCGCGAGGGTCGCGGCGATGGGCGTGAAGCGTGCCCCGCGGATCAGGCCCCCGTTGACGAGACCGGTCACCAGCGCGACGAGGAGCATCAGCGCGAGCCCGAGGAGCACGGTGCCCACCGGTTTGCCGTCGTTGACGAAGAACGACGACACGACGACCAGGAACCCGGCCAGTGGCCCGACCGAGAGATCGATGCCGCCGGTGAGCAGCGCGATGTTCTGCCCCAGCGCGAGGAAGCCGATCGCCGTGGCGGCGGTCAGGATCGTCACGAGGTTGAACGAGGACAGGAACGCGCCGTTCTGAACCGCGATGAACGCGCCCAGCAGCACGATGAGCACCGCGACCAGCGCGCTCGGGGCGAAGTCGCTCTGCACGAAGCGGCGGAGGCCCGTGGCGTGGTTCCCGCGGAGCGCCTCGGGCGTCTGGATGGCGGAGGTCCGCGACCCGACCGCGGCGCTCACCATGCGCTCCTCCGTGATCTCGTCGCCGACGAGCGTCGCGACGACCTGACCGCGGGACATCACCAGCACCTGGTCGCAGAGCCCTTCGAGCTCCTTCGTGTCCGACGAGGAGACGACGACGGGGATGCCCCGCTGCGACGCGTCGCGGAGGATGCCGTAGATCTCCGCGCGTGCGCCCACGTCGACGCCCTGGGTCGGCTCGTCCGCGATGAGCAGCAGCGGGTCGGACAGCAGCGCGCGGGAGATCACGACCTTCTGCTGGTTGCCGCCGGAGAGCGCCGACACCGGCGCGTCCATCGACGGAGCCTTGACGTGGATCGAGGACAGCGACCGGCCGACGACGTCGGTCTCCTTCGGCCGGCGGAGCAGCGGCCCGGCGGTGAACGACCGCAACGCCGAGATCGCCGCGTTCTCGCGCACGGTGAGGCTCATGGCGAGGCCCTCACCGTGCCGGTCGGCCGGCATGTACGCGGCGTGGTGGAGCAATTGGCGGCCCGACCGGGCCGTGCCGGCGATGCGCACCTCTCCGTCGAACTGCTCGAGTCCTGCGAGCGCGCGCAGCAGGTCGCTCTGGCCGTTGCCGACGACCCCCGCGATGCCGACGATGGCGCCGCGGGGCACGCGGGCGGAGACGTCCACGAAGCCGGGCCCGGTCAGCCCGCGCAGCTCGAGGTCGTGCCCGGCCTCGACGTCGACCGGTCCCAGCTTCGGCGGGAACGCCGACTCGAGCTTGCGACCGACGATCAGCGAGAGCAGCTCGTCGTCGCTGATGTCGGCGACGTCCGAGGTCCCCCTGGTGCGGCCGTCCCGGAGCACGGTGACGCGGTCCGCGAGCTCGCGCACCTCCGCCATCCGGTGCGTGATGTAGATGACGGAGACGCCGTCCGCCACCGCCTCCCGCACCAGCCCGAAGAACCGCTGGACGGCGGCGTCACCGAGCGGCGCGGTCGGCTCGTCGAGGATGAGCACGGCGGGTGAGACCGCGAAGGCCTTCGCGATCTCGAGGAGGTGCCGCTGCGCGACGGTCAGATCCTCGACACGGTCCCGGAGATCCACCTCCAGCCCGACGCGTTCCAGGACGCGCCGGGCGACGGCGGCACGCCCGCCGTCCCCGCGGAGGACGGATGCGGGCAGCGCGACCTCGAGGTTCTCGAGCACGGTGAGGTCGGGCAGCACAGCGGGGTGCTGATGCACGATCGCGATCCCGTGCGCCGCGGCCGTCCGTGGACTGAGCGGGGAGACGGTCTCGCCGCCCACCACGATCTCGCCGGAATCGGGCTGCGTGCCGCCCGTCGCGACGTTCATGAGGGTGGACTTGCCCGCTCCGTTCTCCCCGAGGATCGCGTGGACCTCACCCGCGCGGATGGAGACGGACACGTCGCTGAGCGCGGCCACGCCGGCGTACGTCTTCGTGATCCGCCGCATCTCGAGGGTCGCCGGCGCGACGTCGACGGATGCGGGCGCCGGTGCGAGCGCTTCGTTCATGGTGAGGGCCTTCCGCTGAGACGGGTGCGGACGAGCCGGGTCGGTCCGGTCGCAGGACTGGACCGACCCGGTTCGGTCACTTGCCGAGTTGCGCCTGCTGGTCGCCGGGCATCTCCGCGGAGAGGTAGACGTCACCCGGGAGGTCGGACCGGCACTGCACCGGCTTCGACGGATCGGTCGAGTCCTCGAACACCGGTCCCTTGAAGGAGTCGGCGGTGGGGATCTTGCCGCCGGTCGCCTTCGCCACCGCGTAGTCGACGGCGAGGCGCACGTTGTCGTTCCCCGTGGCGACGGTCTCGAGCTTGAACGGGTGCGCGGCCTGCTGCGACTTCCAGAAGCACGCGAGTGAGTTGCCGTCGGACGTGGCGAGCGCGGGGATCTGGCGGCCGCTCTTCGTGAACAGCGGCAGCGAGCTGACGAGCGTCGGGCCGAAGTCGGAGACGATCACGTCGATTTTCGGGTACTTCGCGATCGCCGCGGACAGCAGGGTCTGGGTGAGCGTCGGGTCCCAGTTCGTCGGCACGAACGGCGTCTGGTCGATGAACGTGTACTGCGAGCCGAGGTTGGCCTTCAGCGCGTTGTACTCCGTGACGCTCTGGCTGTTCCCGGCCGGGCCGCCCATGAACAGGATGTTGCCGCCGTTCGGGACGACCTTCTTGATCCAGGCCGCCCAGTTGTTGCCGTCGTTGGCGAAGTCGTCGCCGATCCACTTGTCGTAGTTGACGCCGGCCTTGCCACCGGGGTCGACCCGGTAGGGCACCGTCACGACGCCGGCCTTGTAGGCGGCGGTCAGGGCGGGGAGCACGGCCTTGCCGGCGTCCGGGAACACGACCATCGCGTTGACGCCGCGGGAGGCCATGCCCTTGATGTCCGAGATCGCCTTCGAGGTGTTGCCCTGGCCGTCGGCGTAGAGGAACTTCGTGACGCTCGGGCACTTCGCGGCCTCGGCCTTGCCCGACGCGGTCGTGACGAGGCGCCAGCTGTTGCCGCCGAAGCCGTCGAGCAGGGCGAAGGTGATCTTCTTCGTGCCGCACCACGACGGCGCGCCGGACACGTGGGTGACCTTGTCGCTCCCCGAACCACCGGCGTTCGATGCGCCGCTGCAGCCGGAGAGGACGAGCGACATCGCCGCGAGTGCTGCAGCGGCGAGGCCGTACTTGGTGCGAGGTCTCATGGCATGTGTTCCTTCTGTCGGTTCGCGACGCCTCTGTCGCGCTTTCCGCCGCTCGCGCGGCTGGGAAGTCCTGGTGGTGGTCAGGCCGGTACCGGGGCCGTCCGTCGTCTGCGGCCGGTGATCCGGCGCCAGATCGCGGCCCAGTCGACGGTGTAGAGGGAGACGCCCAGCGCCAGCGCAGCGGCCTGGACGATGGTCTGGATCGCCGTCGAGACCCCGAGCGCGAGCACGAACTGCACGAGCTGCTCGAGGAAGACGGCGGCGATCACGGTGGCGAGCGGGTACCCCCTCCCGCCGAGGAGCGACGTGCCGCCGAGCACGACGACCGCGACGGAGATGAGCAGGAAGCTGTCACCGCTGTATGCGCTCGGCTGCGCGGTGATCCCGGCGATCATCACACCGGCGAGGCAGTAGAGCAGCTGCGCCCACACGTAGGCCGAGGTCTGGTGCAATCGCGTCCGCAGCCCGATGGCCCGCGCCGCCCTCGGGTTCGCGCCGATGAACTCGAAGCGGCGCCCCGGCACGGTGCGCCGCACGAGGACGGTGACGAGGATCAGCGCACCGACCGCGAACAGCACCGAGAACGGGATGCCGGCGACGGAGCCGGTCATGATGTCCTGCAGTGCGGACGTCGTGATCCTGGGACGCCCACCGGAGATGCCGAGGTTCACGCCGTAGAGCAGCGCGTTCGTGCCGAGCGTGGCGATGATCGGGTTCAGACCGAGACCCCCGACGAGGAGTCCGTTGACGACTCCGGCTACCACCGCGAACGCGAGGGCGAGGAGGACGGCGGGCAGCAGCAACGAGTCGTTCTGGTCGGGGATGTGCGTCACCGTGACGACGGCCAGCGACATGGCGCCCGCGACGGAGAGGTCGATGCCGCCCTGCTGCACCACGAGCATCTGGCCGAGTCCGGCCACCGCGAGCACTGCGGCGATCGGCAGCATGCCCTCGAGCGAGGTGGGCGAGACGCTCGACTGCGCGAAGACGGCACACACGGCGAACAGCAGCACCGTGGCTGCGAGGATCGTGACGAGCCCCTTCGAGACGGCGAAGCGGGCGCTGGACAGTCGGGGCGTGTCCTGGTCCGTCGGCGTCGACATCTGCATTCTCTCCGCGCTCATCCGTACCGCTGTGTAGCGGATGTGTTGAGTGTCACTGTACAAAGAACGGAGCGCTCTGCACAACCGGCACGGCGAGTCGTGCGCATGTTCACCGCTCCGGTGCCGGCCGGTCCGAGTCATGGAGGCGAGTACCACGGACGAGGCGACCCAGGACTACTTCGAAGGCGGATCCGGCGAGGAGATCACGCTCGCGGAGAACGAGGCGGCGTGGCGTCGCCTCCGCTTCCGGCCACGGGTCCTGACGGATGTGGGGTCCGTCTCGACGACGACGACGCTGCTCGGCGCGGAGCTGGCGACGCCGATCCTCGTCGGTCCGACGGCGCTGCACGGTCTCGCCCATCCGGAGGGCGAGCCGGCCACCGCCCGTGGCACCGCGGCGGCGGGCAGCCTGTTCGTCCTGTCGACCCGCTCCTCCGTTCCGCTCGAGCAGGTTGCCGCGGCGACCCGTGCGCCGTGGTGGTTCCAGCTCTACGTCATGCGGGACCGCGCACTGACCGGTCAGCTCGCCGAACGGGCGGCAGCGGCGGGTGCCAGGGCGCTCGTGCTCACGGGCGACACCCCGCGCGTCGGTGAGAAGCGGCGTTCCACGGCCTCGATCGGCGTCCTGGAGCGGCACAGGCGCGCCATGCAGGCGCAGAGCGGGAGGGCGCTCAGCACGCGTGACGTGGAGCAGGACCCCGCGGTCGACGCGGGGATGATCGGTCGACTGCGCAGCGACACCGGGCTGCCGGTACTCGTGAAGGGCGTGCTCCGGGCCGACGATGCGCAGCGGGTCCTCGACGCGGGCGCGGCCGGCATCATCGTCTCCAACCACGGAGGCCGGCAGCTCGATCGCGCGGTCAGCACCGCGGTCGCCCTTCCGGAGGTGGTGGACGCCGTGCCCTCCTGGGTTCCCGTGCTCGTCGACGGCGGCATCCGGACCGGCCTGGACGTGCTGGCGGCGCTCGCCCTCGGTGCCCGCGGGGTGCTGCTCGGGCGCCCCGCCGTCCGTTCCCTCGCCGACGGCGGTGCCGACGGGGTGCGGACCCTCCTCGACGAGGTGCGGCGCGAGCTGGAGCACGCCATGGCGCTGGCCGGTGCGGCGTCCCTGGAGGGGATCAGCCGCGATCTGCTGGTGGGCTGACCGCATCCCGCTCCGCCGCGTTCAGCGGCACTTGACAGCGCTCGCAGGATCGGCCAGTGTGCAGTCGCCCTCCATGAGCGGAGGCGCAGCGTTCACCAATCGAGCACGACGACGTCTCGGAGCACGCATGATCCCTTCCGCCGACGGCGGTCTCCTGTTCGAGGCCGCAGGGCTCACCGCGATCATGTCGGCGGTGTTCGCGTTGATCTCGCTCGGCGGACTCGCGCTCGCGCAGTCGACGGACGAGCGCACGCCCCGGGGCTGGATCGCCTCGAGCTGGATCAGCTGGAGCGTCTGCGTCTCCAGCCTCGTGGTCGTCGCGGCGATGGCGCCCGCCGGCTGACGGCGCGATCGCCCGGCAGCGGCCGCCCGCAGTGTCCTCGGACCGGCTCAGCCGAGGCGGAGGGACGTCATCCCGCCGTCGACGCGGAGGACCGCCCCGGTGGTCGAGGCGGCGAGCGGGGACGCGAGCGACAGGACCGCGTGCGCGACCTCGTCCGCGGTGACGAGCCGGCCGAGTGGCTGCCTGGCGCGCAGCGCGGCGGCGGCCTGCTCCGGGTCCTCGCTCGCCGGGAGCAGCCGGCCGACCCACGGGGTGTCGGCCGTGCCCGGCGCGACCGCGTTCACGCGGATCCCGTCGCGCACGTGGTCCGCGGCCATCGCGAGGGTGAGCGCGGCGACCGCGCCCTTGCTCGCGCTGTAGAGCGCACGGTTCGGCACGCCGACGAACGCCACCGCCGAGCAGGTGTTGACGATCACGGCGTGCTCGGAACGGCGCAGGTACGGCATCGCGGCGGCGCTCACGCGCGCCATCGCGACGACGTTCACATCGAGGACCCGCAGCCACTCGTGCTCGTCGTTCGCGGTGACGTCGCCGCTCGCCCCGATGCCCGCGTTGTTCACGACGACGTCGATGCCGCCGAACCGTTCCGCCGCCCGGTCCACCGCGGTGCGCACCGCGGCGGCGTCGGTGACGTCGCAGCCGAGCCGCAGCGCCCCCTCCGGTGCGGTGTCCGGCTGCAGGTCGAGCGCGGCCACCCGCGCCCCGCCCTCGAGCAGGCGGCGCACGACGGCCGCACCGATGCCGCTCGCCCCTCCGGTGACGACGGCGGACAGCCCCTCGAACTCGCTCATGTGCGGATCCCCTCCTGCACGTCGATGTGCGTCTTCGGTCCAGGTCCAGCGCCCGCCGGCCGGTCGCCCGCGAGCACCGCCGCGAGCCCCTCGAGCGGGATGGTCGCCGCGATCAGCGGCCGCGGGTCGACCGCGCCCGCGGCGTAGGCGTCGATCGTGCCCTCCAGCCCCCCGGAGGCGCTGAGCACGCCGACCGCGGTGACGTCCTGCAGCGCGAGCGCGCGGGTGTCGACGCGGCTCGGGCTGCCGGCGAGCCCGACGTAGACGACGCGCTTGCCGGGTTCGACGAGCTCGAGCGCCTTCGCGGGCAGGTTCGGCGCGTTCGACGCGTCGATCACCGCGTCCCAGGGCAGCTCGGGGAGCTGGTCCTCCGCCCAGACGCCGTCGAAGCCGAGCGTGCGCGCGAACGCGAGGGACCGCTCGCTGCGCCCCATGAGGTGCACGGCCGCGCCGGCGGCGCGCGCGAACATCGCCACGAGCAGGCCGATCGTGCCTGGGCCGAGCACGAGCACCGTGTCGCCCGGCCGGAGCGCCGCGCCCCGGACGGCGCGCAGCGCGTTCCCGCCCGGCTCCACGAGCGCGCCCTGCGCGTCGTCGACCGCGTCGGGCAGCGCGTGGAGGAACCGGGCCGGGACCGCGACCCGCTCGGCGAGCGCTCCCGGACGACCGCCCCGGATGCCGAGCTCGGTCCGGAACGCGCACACGTGCTGCCGGCCGTCCCGGCAGCGCCGGCACGCACCGCAGCCGAGCATCGTGTCGCCCGTGACCCGTCGACCGAGCCAGCCGCGGTCCACGCCCTCCCCCACCGCGCCGACCGTGCCCATCCACTCGTGGCCGATGCGGATCGGGAACGACGCATGCCCCTCGTGGAGGTACTGCATCTCCCCCGTGTAGAACTCGACGTCCGT
>NZ_JBQCGZ010000168.1:0-22453 GCF_051955155.1 Leifsonia sp. | reverse complement strand
CGGAGGGCTGAGCCCCACCCTCACGGAGGCCCGCGCCGTCGCGTTCGGCGCGGGCCTCCGTCGTCCCCGCCCGGCACCCGCCGTGTACGCAGAAAGTGCGCCCGAAACCGTCGAGTACGCAGAGAATCTGCGTACTCGACTCGTGGGACGTCACGAGTCGCGGGTGAGGAGGGGGCGGAGGCGGTAGGGGATGAGCTCGCCCATGTCGAGGGAGGTCTCGGCGCGGACGACGCCCTCGGTCGACTGGATGGCTCCGGTGATCCGGAACAGGTCCTGGGCGTCGGTGCACACCACCCGCAGCAGCAGATCGGAGGGCCCGGACAGCCCGTGCGCCTGCACGATCTCGGGGATGCCGGCCAGCCGCTCCACGATCGCGGCCAGCTTCTGCTGCTGCACGTGCACGGTCACGAACGCCGCGAGCGGATAGCCGGCGGCCTGCGCCGAGATGCGCCGCTCGAACGACAGGAACGCGCCGTTGCGCTCCAGTTCCGCCATCCTCGCCTGCACCGTGTTGCGGCTGAGGCCGAGGCGGTCGGCGAGCGAGACGTTGGTCGAACGCGGGTCCTCGGAGAGGGCGACGAGGATGCGTCTGTCGGTGCTGTCGAACGTGCGCATAGTGTGAAAGCTAGCACCCGCCGACCCGCCCCGATAGTGCACCCTGCACGGTCGACACGCCGATGGTTGTGCGCGCTGACCCCGCAGCGTAGCCTTCTGAGCAATTCCGGCAAGGAGGCCGGAAGCCGGTCCGTGGCGCCACAAGCACCCGGATCCGGAGTGAGAGTGAAGGTTGCGTGAACCGTGACGATCGACAATCAGCCCGACATGCGTCTGGACGACGTGCGCCTGAACGACGTGCGACTGGCCGCCGGTGCCGACACCGTCCAGCTTCTGACCGAGAACGGCGACCGTCTCAGCGACGTCCGCTTCGACGCCTGGATCTCCGACATCGGTCCCGAGCAGCTGCTCGGCCTCTACGAGGACATGCTCGTCATCCGCCGGATCGACGCCGAGGCGACCGCGCTGCAGCGCCAGGGCGAGCTGGGCCTCTGGCCGCCGCTGCCCGGCCAGGAGGCGTCGCAGATCGGCTCCGGCCGCGCCCTCCGCTCCGACGACTTCGTCTTCTCCAGCTACCGCGAGCACGGCGTCGCCTACTGCCGCGGCGCCGGCCTCGTCGACCTGCTGCGCGTCTGGCGCGGCACGACGCAGAGCGGCTGGAACCCGTACGACATCAACATGGCCACCCCGCAGGTCATCATCGGCGCGCAGACGCTGCACGCCACCGGCTACGCGCTCGGCATCCAGGCCGACGGCTCCGACGCCGTCGCGGTCGCCTACTTCGGCGACGGCGCGACGAGCGAGGGGGATGTGACGGAGGCGATGATCTTCGCCGCCACCTACGCCGCCCCGGTCATCTTCTTCTGCCAGAACAACCAGTACGCGATCTCGGAGCCGGTCGGCCTGCAGGCGCAGCGGCCGATCGCCGAGCGTGCGCCCGGCTTCGGCATCCCGAGCGTGCGCGTCGACGGGAACGACGTGCTCGCGGTGATGGCCGTCATGCGCTCGGCCCTGGACCGCGCCCGCTCGGGAGGCGGCCCCACCTTCATCGAGGCGGTCACCTACCGCGTCGGCCCGCACACGACCGCGGACGACCCGAGCCGCTACCGCGACCCGGCCGAGGTGGAGGCGTGGCGCGGCAAGGACCCGGTCAGCCGGGTGGAGGCGCACCTCGGCGCCCTCGGGATGCTCACCCAGGAGCGGTTGACGCGCATCCAGGAGAAGGCGGACCGGGTCGCCGCGGAGATGCGCACCGGCATCGTCGCGCTGCAGGACCCGGACCCGCTGACCGTGTTCGACAACGTGTACGCCGAGCCGCACACCGGGCTCGCGCGCCAGCGCGACCACTACTCGCGCTACCTGCGCACGTTCGTCGGGGGTGACGGCCGATGACCTCGCTGACGATGGCCAAGGCGATCAACGCGGGCCTCCGCCGCGCCCTGGCCGAGGACGACAAGGTCGTGCTGATGGGCGAGGACATCGGCACGCTCGGCGGTGTCTTCCGGGTCACGGACGGCCTGCAGACCGAGTTCGGGCCGCGCCGCGTGATGGACTCGCCGCTGGCGGAGTCCGGCATCCTCGGCACCGCGGTCGGGATGGCGTACCGCGGCTTCCGGCCGGTGGTCGAGATCCAGTTCGACGGCTTCATCTACCCGGCGTTCGACCAGATCGTGAACCAGGTGGCGCGCATGCACTACCGCACGCAGGGCGCCGTGAAGATGCCGATCACCATCCGGGTGCCGTTCGCGGGCGGGATCGGGGCGGCGGAGCACCACTCGGACTCGCCGGAGGCGCTGTTCGCGCACGCCGCTGGCCTGCGCGTCGTGAGCCCGTCCGACCCGCAGGACGCGTACACGATGATCCGGCAGGCGATCGCCTCCGACGACCCGGTGCTCTACTTCGAGCCGAAGCGCCGCTACCACGCCAAGGGCGAGGTGGACGAGGAGGCGCCGCTGGCCGACGCCCGGCCGATGGGCACCGCCCGCGTCGTCGCGCAGGGCGGCGACGTCACCCTGGTGACCTACGGCGGCCTGGTGCAGCTGGCCAGGGACGCGGCTCTCGCTGCCGGCGACGATGGCGTGTCGGTGGAGGTCATCGACCTGCGCTCGCTGTCGCCGCTCGACCTGGACACGGTGGTCGCGTCCGTGAAGAAGACCGGGCGGCTCGTCGTCACGCACGAGGCCGCGCTCTCCGGCGGCCTGGGCGCGGAGATCTCGGCGTCGATCACCGAGCGCTGCTTCTACCACCTGGAGCACGCGCCGGTGCGGATCACCGGGCACGACATCCCGTATCCGCCCGCGCGCCTGGAGGCGGCGCACCTGCCGGACCTGGACCGCATCCTGGACGGCATCGACCGCGCCATGGACCGGCCGAACTCGCTGAGCGGGGTGGAGGACTGATGGCGGTCAAGGACTTCGCGCTTCCGGACCTGGGGGAGGGCCTGACCGAGTCGGAGCTGGTGGCCTGGAAGGTCGCCGTCGGCGACACCGTTCAGCTGAACCAGATCGTCGCCGAGGTGGAGACGGCCAAGGCGCTCGTGGAGCTGCCGGCGCCGTACGAGGGACGCGTCTCGCGGCTCTACGTGGAGCCGGGCGTGACCGTCGCGGTGGGGGAGCCGCTGCTGGCGTTCGAGGTGGAGGGGGCGACGCCGACCGAGGAACCCGCGCCGACGCCGGAGCCCTCCCGGGGCACGGCGACGGCGGACGCCGCTCCGGAACCGACGCTCGTCGGCTACGGGGCCCGGCCGGACTCGACCAGCCGCCCGGCGCGCCGAGCGCGTCCGGGGCTCGCGCCGGCGTCGGCGCCCGCCCCCTCCGCGCCGGTCGGCCTGGCCGAGCGTCCGCGGGCGACCCCGCCGGTCCGCAAGCTGGCGCGCGAGCGCGGCATCGACCTCGCCACGGTCACCGGCACGGGCGAGCGCGGCCTGATCACCCGGCAGGACCTCGACGCGCTGGCCGCTCCGGCCGTCCCCGGCGAACCACGGCCCGGCGCGTCCGCGCGGGAGAAGCGCATCCCGATCCGCGGCGTGCGCAAGGCGACGGCGGACGCTATGGTCCGCAGCGCGTTCGGGGCGCCGCAGGCGAGCGTGTTCCTCACGATCGACGTCACGCCCACCACCGAGCTGGTCGAGCGGCTGCGCGCGCACCGGGACACCGCGGACGCACGCCCCGGCCTGCTCGCGGTGGTCGCCAAGGCGCTCTGCATCGCGCTGCGGCGCACGCCCGAGCTCAACGCGCGCTGGGACGACGCGGCGCAGGAGATCGTGCAGTGCGACTACGTGCACCTCGGCATCGCCGCCGCGACCCCGCGCGGGCTGCTCGTGCCGGTGATCCGGGATGCGGACGGTCTCTCGCTCGCGGACCTGGCCGGCGCGATCCGCTCGCTCGCCGAGACGGCGCGGGCGGGCAGGACGCCGCCGGCCGAGCTCGTCGGTGGCACCATCACGATCACCAACGTCGGCGTGTTCGGCGTGGACGCGGGAACGCCCATCCTCACGCCGGGCGAGGCGGCGATCCTCGCCGTCGGCGCGGTGCGCAGGCAGCCGTGGGAGCACCGCGGCGAGATCGCGCTGCGCGACGTGCTCACGCTGGTGCTGACCTTCGACCACCGCATCGCGGACGGCGAGCAGGCGTCCCGGTTCCTGGCGGACGTGGGCCGCGTCCTCGCCGACCCCGCCGCCGTCCTCACCATGATCTGAGGCGGAGGGGAGCGGCCTCAGGCGTGCAGGGCGGCGTTCAGCTCGATGCCGGAGCCGGTGCGGGCCAGCACCTCGACGGCGCCGGTGAGCGAGTTGCGGCGGAAGAGCAGGCCGGGGACGCCGGAGAGCTCGACGGCCTTCACGGTCTGCGGGCGGCCGTCGGCGGTCACCGGGCCGTCGACGACGACCACCTTGGTCCCGGCGGTCACGTAGAGGCCGGCCTCGACGACGGTGTCGTCGCCGATCGAGATGCCGATGCCCGAGTTGGCGCCGAGCAGCGCACGCGCACCGATCGACACGCGCTGCGTTCCGCCGCCGGAGAGCGTGCCCATGATCGACGCGCCGCCGCCGATGTCGGAGCCGTCGCCGACGACGACGCCCTGCGAGATGCGGCCCTCGACCATCGAGGAGCCGAGCGTCCCTGCGTTGAAGTTCACGAAGCCCTCGTGCATCACCGTGGTGCCGGGGGCGAGGTGGGCGCCGAGGCGGACGCGGGAGGCGTCCGCGATGCGCACCCGGTCCGGCGTCACGTAGTCCAGCAGGCGAGGGAACTTGTCGATGCCGGTGACGTGGATGCCCGCGCGCTGCAGGGCGGGGCGCAGCCGGTCGAGGTCGGCGGGGAGGACCGGGCCGGCGTTCGTCCAGGCGACGATCGGCAGGTGGCCGAAGATGCCGTCCAGGTTGACGGTGTTCGGACGGGCGAGCAGGTGCGAGAGCACGTGCAGGCGCAGGTAGGCGTCCGGCGTCGAGGCCGGCGCGGCGTCCAGGTCGATCTCGACCGTGACGATGTCGATGCGCACGTTCCTGCGCGGGTCCTCGACCGCGAGCTCCTCGAGCTCGGCCGGGGCGATCCACGGCTCCCGGCCCGAGGGGATGCGGCCGAGCTTCGGCTCGGGGAACCAGGTGTCGAGCACCGTGCCGTCGCCGGCGACGGTGGCGAGGCCGTAGCCCCACGCCGTGCGTGCCGACCCGTCTGCGGTCGCGGTCGCGGGCGCGGCGGATTCTTCAGGAACGTCGGAAGGCATGCCTCTAGATTAGTAGGGTGCCTCTCGACCTCAGCGCCAGCGCCATCGACCTCACCCGTCAGATCTGCGACATCGAATCCGTCTCCGGGAACGAGACGTCGCTCGCCGATGCGATCGAGGAGACCCTCGCTCCGCTGCCGCACCTGGAGGTGATCAGGGACGGCGACACCGTCGTCGCGCGGACGAACCTGGGTCGCGAGCGCCGTGCGCTGATCGCCGGGCACATCGACACCGTCCCGCTGAACGGCAACCTGCCGACGCGCTTCGAGGAGGACGGCGGCGTCCGCTACCTCTGGGGCCGCGGCACCGTTGACATGAAGGCGGGCGTCGCGGTGCAGCTCAAGCTGGCCGCCGAACTCACCGACCCCGCGATCGACGTGACCTGGATGTGGTACGACCACGAGGAGGTCAACGCCGAGCTGAACGGCCTCGGCCGGCTCGCCCGCAACCGGCCCGACCTCTTCGTCGGCGACTTCGCCATCCTGGGCGAGCCGAGCAACGGGGTCGTCGAGGGCGGCTGCAACGGCAACCTGCGAGTGGAGGTGCGCGCCTACGGCCTGCGCGCGCACTCGGCGCGCGGCTGGGTCGGCGACAACGCCATCCACAAGGCCACCCGCATCCTCGACACACTCTCGGCCTACCAGGCGCGCGAGGTGGAGGTGGACGGCCTGGTGTACCGGGAGGGGCTGAACGCGGTCGGCATCTCGGGCGGCGTCGCCGGCAACATCATCCCGGACGAGTGCATGGTGCACATCAACTACCGGTTCGCGCCGTCGCGCAGCTCCGAGGAAGCGATCTCGCACATGCACGAGCTCTTCGGCGACTACGAGATCACCGTGGTGGACCGCGCCGACGGGGCGCGTCCCGGCCTCGACGCTCCGCTGGCGCAGGAGTTCCTGTCCGCCGTCGGCGGCGTCGCGAAGCCCAAGTACGGCTGGACGGACGTCGCGCGATTCAGCGCTCTCGGCATCCCCGCCGTCAACTACGGGCCGGGCGACCCGCTCAAGGCGCACGCCGACGACGAGCGCGTCGACGTCGAGCAGATCGTGGCGGTGGAGGCGGGTCTGCGTGCCTGGCTCAGCGGTTCCGGCGCCCGCTGAGGCGGCGGCCCCGCAGCGGGTCGCGCCCGCCGGGTGGTGGGGGCGCTGGTGGGTGCGTGTCCTCGCGGTCTTCCTGGCGAGCCGCGTCGTCACCACGGTCGTCCTGCTGATCTTCGCGGCGAACCAGGGTCGCAACCCCTGGACCGGGCCGAAGCCCGACTACTTCTCGTACGCGACGATCTGGGACGGACTCTGGTACAACATCGTCGCCGTCTCCGGCTATCCGGACTCGCTTCCGCGCACCGACGGCGTGCACGTGAGCGAGAACGCGTGGGCGTTCCTGCCCGGCTATCCGGGGCTCGTCGACGTCGTGATGTTCGTCACCCGGCTGCCCTGGGCGCCGGCGGCCGTGCTGGTCTCCGTTGTCTGCGCGGCGGGGGCGGCCCTGGTCTTCTACCGGCTGATGCTGCGGGTCGGGCTCGGCGCGTCCACCAGCCTGTTCGCCGTCGTGCTGTTCTGCGTCGCGCCGGTCTCGCCGCTCTTCCAGCTGGCGTATGCCGAGTCGCTCTACCTGCTGCTGCTCGCAACGGCGCTGCTGCTGCTGGTGGAGCGGCGCTACGGCTGGCTGTTCCCCGTGGTGCTGGTGATGGCATTCACGCGGCCGAGCGGGCTCGCCTTCGCGCTGGCCGTCGGCCTGCACGTCGTGCACCGCTGGCTGAAGCGCGCCGATGACCCCTTCCCGGTGCGGGAGCGCGTGCTCTCGGCCACCCTCGCCGTCTTCAGCGGGCTGGCCGGGCTGGCGTGGCCGGCGATCGCGGCGGTCGCGACCGGCTCGTGGACCGCGTACACCGACACCGAGCTGGCGTGGCGGGCGCCGTACATCGGCTACACCCATCTCGTCCCGTTCGCGCCGTGGTTCCAGGGCGCCGACTGGTGGGCGAGCGTGATGCTCGGCATCCCGGGCTGGACCGGCGTCGCCGCGCTGGTGGTGCTGGTCGCGCTGTTCGGCGTGCTGCTGTTCTCACCCGCCGTCCGCCGCCTGGGCATCGACCTGCGGTTCTGGCTGATCGCGTACTCGCTGTACCTGTTCGCGGTGTTCTTCCCGCAGTCGAGCACCTTCCGGCTGCTGATGCCGCTGTTCCCGCTGCTCGGCGTGCTCGCGCTGCCGAGGAGCCGGGTGTACCGCGCGGGGCTCGTCGTGCTGTTCCTGGCGCTGCAGGTCGGCTGGATCGCGATCTGCTGGGGCGTGGACGGCGCCGATTGGTCACCGCCGTGACCCCCACGATTTCCCCAGCCTGGCGCGGATGACGGATAATAGGAGAACATCCACGAAAGGGGAGCTGCATGGCGGCCATGAAGCCGAGGACCGGGGACGGGCCAATGGAGGCTGTGAAGGAGGGACGGCTCATCATCGTGCGTGTGCCGCTCGAGGGTGGGGGACGTCTCGTCGTCTCCGTCAACGACGCGGAAGCCAAAGAACTCCATGACGCTCTCGCGAGCGTCGTGAGCGCCTCCTAGGACGCACCACGAGAAGAGGCCCCGAGCGATCGGGGCCTCTTGTCGTTTCCGGCGTTCCTCGCCGTCAGGCCGGCTACGGGGTCAGCTTGGTGATCTGGAGCAGGCCGTCGCCCGCGGGCGAGAGCGCGCTGATCACGGCACCGGAGGCGGCGGTCTCGGTGATGAGGGTGCGGAAGCCGGTCGCGATGTCGTCGCGCGCCGCCGGGTCGGCGACGCGGCCCCGCCACAGGGCGTGGGCCACCAGCACGGTGCCACCGGGGCGGACCAGGCGCAGGCCGTGCTCCACGTACTCGATGACCGACTGCGGGTCGGCGTCGATGAAGACGATGTCGTAGGAGTTCTCGTTCATCCGCGGCAGCACGTCCAGCGCGCGCCCGGTGATCATCCGCACCCGGTTGGCCGCGATGCCCGCCTCGGTGAAGAACGCTCGCGCGTGCTGCTGGTGGTCGACCTCGACGTCGATCGAGGTCAGCTGCGCCTCGGTGCCGCCGGTGAGCAGCCAGAGCCCGGAGACGCCGGCGCCCGTCCCGATCTCGATGATGTTCTCGGCGGCCGTGGCCGCGACGACGACCGCCGCCTGCGCACCCGTGCTCGGCGCGATCGGATCGATGCCCAGCTCGAGCGACTGCTGGCGCGCCCGCAGGATCACCTCGCTCTCGACGATCACGTCGTCGGCGAATCTCCAGTTCGAGTCCTTGTCTGACACAGTGCTCCCGTCGGTCTCGATTCCAGGATAGGGGTCGGGCCGTGAGATGGCGCCGTAGCGAGGATGTGTCGTGCGGCCGACAGGCAAGGCGGAGGAGGAAGGCCTCACCGGGTTTGTGAGGTCGACGACGACAACGCAGCCTGTCGGCCGCACGACCCACCGCAGTAGGCGCCATCTCACGGCACGACCCCTTTGGCCCGGGAATCCAGCACACGCGCAGCCGCGGCGCGATACTCTGCATGAGTGTTCGGCCTGACATTCGACAAGCTCCTGATCGTGGCGGTCATCGCTGCCTTCCTGATCGGGCCGGAGCGCCTCCCCACCTACGCGGCGAAGCTCGGCCAGCTGGTGCGCTCGCTCCGCGACTTCGCCAACGGTGCGAAGACCAGGATGCGCGACGAGATGGGCCCCGAGTTCGACGAGGTCGACTGGAAGAAGCTGGACCCGCGCCAGTACGACCCGCGCCGCATCATCCGCGAGGCTCTGCTGGAGGACACGCCGGCGCCCGCCTCGGCGATCAAGCCGGTCACGCAGTCCGCGTACGCGCAGCGACGCGGCGCGCTGACGCCCGGCGCCGTCCCGCCGTTCGACGCGGAAGCGACCTGAGCACGCCGTAGCGCTCGTGGGCGCGGCGCATCCAATACGATCTGCACATGATCGCAACGGAGCAGTCGCTGACCCGGTCGACTGTCGCGCGGTACGCCGTCGGTTCCCTGGGAACCGGCGGCTTTGCCACGCTCCCCGGGCTCGTCCTCGTCTACTACCTCACCGACTCGCTCGGCGTCGCCGCCATCGCGGCCGGCGCGGTGGTGACCGTCGCCAAGGTGTGGGACGTCATCATCGACCCGGTTATCGGCGCCCGCAGCGACAGGATGCTCGGCGTCCGCGGCTCGCGGCGTCCGATGATGCTGCTGGGCGCCGCTGCGCTGCCGGTGTTCTTCCTGCTGACCTTCGCGGTGCCGCACGGCACCCCGGCCGCGGTCTCGGCGCTTTGGGTGTTCGTGGCGTTTCTGCTCACCGCGACGGCGTTCAGCCTGTTCCAGGTGCCGTACATCGCCCTGCCGGCGGAGCTGGCGTCCGGCTACGACGAGCGGACCAGGCTGCTCACCTGGCGCGTCGTCGTGCTGACCTTCGCCATCCTGCTGTTCGGCGCGGGCGGTCCCGCCCTCCGGTCGCTCGGCGGCTGGGACGACTTCGCCGGCTACTTCCTGATGGCGCTGGTCGCCGGCGTCGTGATCGGCGCGGGGATGCTGGTGTCCGGGTTCGTCGCCCCGCGCGGCGCCCCCGCGCCCGTCGCGCCGCCCCAGGAGAGCGTGCTGGTGACGCTGCGCACCAACTACGCGGCCGGCGTCGGGGTGCTGCGCGACAGCCAGCCGTTCCGTGCGCTGCTGCTCGCCTTCCTGCTGCAGGGCCTCGCGACCGGCATGATGCTGGCCGGGGCGAACTACGTGGCCACCTGGGTGCTGCACTCCGAGGACGCCGTGACGCTGCTGTTCCTCGCCCTGATCGGACCGGCGCTCGTCGTCACACCGGTCTGGGGCGTCGTCGCCCGCCGGATCGGGAAGGAGCGCGGCTTCCGCATCGCGAGCGTGCTGTTCGGCGTCGCCGCGCTGTCGATGGTGCTGCTGATCTGGCTGCCCGGCGTGTGGGTGTACCTCCCGGTCGCGGTGGCGGGGGCCGCGTACGCGGGGATGCAGTCGCTGCCGATGGCGATGCTGCCCGACGTGATCTCGCACGACGCGCGGCGCAACGGCCCCGGCCGCGCCGGGACGTTCGGCGGCATGTGGACGGCGGGGGAGACGACCGGGATGGCGCTCGGCGCGACGGTGCTCACCATCGTGCTCGCCATCACCGGCTACATCGCGCGCGCGGCGGACCCGTCCGTCGTCGTCGCCGGCGCGACCCAGCCGGCCAGCGCCGTCGCCGGCATCGTGCTGAGCTTCAGCATCATCCCCGCGGCGATCATCGCCGCCAGCCTGGTGCCGCTCGGCCGGTACCGACTCCGGAAGGGAGACGTCGATGGCGTCCTTTGACTCTGCGGCCATCCTCGGCCGGCTCGCGGCGCTGCGCGACGCGGACGCCCCGACGCACGGCGGCCGCGTGCTCAGCTATGTCTACGACTCCGGGCTGCCGGAGCTCGACGAACTGGCCGCGGCTGCCGTCCGGCTCGTGCAGCCGGTGAACGGCCTCGACCCGACGACGTTCACCTCGGTCGCCGTCATGGAGCGCGAGGTGCTCGGCTTCGCGCGCGAGCTGCTGCACGGCGGGGACGACGTCGTCGGCACGGTCACCTCCGGCGGGACCGAGTCCTGCCTGCTGGCGGTGAAGACCGCGCGGGACGCCTGGCGCGCGGCGGGCGGTGCGGGCGTGCCGCGCATCGTCGCTCCGGTGACCGTGCACGCGGCGTTCCACAAGGCCGCGGAGTACTTCGGGCTCGAGCTCGACCTCGTCCCCGTCGACGCAGGATCGGCGGCGGTCGACGTCGCCGCGCTGACGGCGCGCTTCGGCCCGGAGGTCGCGCTCGTCGTCGTCTCGGCGCCGTCGTACCCGTACGGCACGCTCGACCCGGTGGAGGAGGTCGCCGCGGCCTGCGAGGACGCCGGCATCCCGCTGCATGTCGACGCCTGCATCGGCGGCTGGATCCTGCCGTTCTGGCGCGCGGACGACGGCTCGGCACTGCCCGCGTGGGACTTCCGGGTACCCGGGGTGGTCAGCGTCTCCGCCGACCTGCACAAGTTCGGCTACGCGCCGAAGGGCGCGAGCGTGCTGCTGCAGCGCGGCCGCGACCGGCAGCGGCTGCAGTACTTCGCGACGACGGCGTGGCCCGGCTACCCGGTGGTGAACCCGACGCTGCTCGGGTCGAAGTCCGCCGGTGCGCTCGCGGCGTCCTGGGCGATCATCCAGGCGCTCGGCGCGCGCGGGCTCGCCGAGCTGGCGGACTCCTGCCGACGGTCGACGCGCACGCTCGCGGACATCGTCGGCGACATCGAGGGGTTGCGCGTGCTCGGCCGGCCGACCGGCCCGCTCCTCGCGGTCGCGACCGACGAGGAGCTGCCCGCCGAGCGCCGCGTCGACCCGCACCACTGGGCGGACCGCGCCCGGCGCAGGGGCTGGCTGCTGCAGCTGCAGCCGGGACTGACGCAGCCGGACGGCAGCCGTCTGCCGCACACGACGCACCTGACGATCACGCCGGTCACGCACGAGCGCATCGACGAGCTGGAGACGGCGCTGCGGGCCGCGGCGGACGAGGCCAGGGGAGTGCCCCCGGTCGACCCGCGCGCGGCGCTCTCCGCGCTGCCGCCGGGCCTCGGCGATACCCCGCTCGACTCGGAGACGGCCGCGGCGGTGCTCGCGGCGGTCGGGATCGGCGGCGACGGCCTCCCGGACGATCAGGCGCCCCTGCTCGCCCTCATCGAGGCGCTGCCGCGGGAGCTCGTGGAGCGCCTCCTCGTGGAACTCCTCGCGCGGCTCGTCGAGCCCGCCTGACCGGCGGCGCCGCGGGCGGCCCGACGGTGCCGATCAGAATCCAGGGACCCCGAGCGCCCGCAAGCCTGCGATGACCGGTGCGCTCAGAACACCCGCACCCACCGCCGTCGCGAACCCGCCGATCCACTCGAGGACTCGTCGCAGCTCGCTCGATTCGACGTCTCCCGAGCGCACGTGCTGTTCGACGAGGTCCGCAGCGTGAAGCAGGCTCCCCGCGAAAGCGTCCGGTGCGGTCTGGGCGTTCTCCCGAAGGTCGGTGGCCAATCGCTCCAGCGTGCTCGATACCTCGCCGACATTCACCACGACGTCGCCGTGGATGGTCTGGCTGTTGTTGTCGCCGATCTGCGTCGGGCCCAGGAACGTGCCGTAGATGTTCGTCGAGGCGGCGTGCGGCGCGAGCCGCGAGTAGGAGTTGTGGGTGAGCGCGAGCGAGGGTGGCGGCACCAGGCCGTCGCCGCGGGGGAGCTTGTAGTCCTTCGGCAGATCCACTTGCCCATGCTCGACCAGCCACCGGCTCAGCCGGACCGCCTGAACCTGATTGATGCCGATCTCGCCCCACGCGATGGGGACGAAGACTCCGTGGTTCGGGGCAACGTCGCGGATCGCCTGCAGCAGTGCCTCGGCGAGCGAGGGGAGGGCATCGTCACCGGGAAGGCCGGCCTGTTGTTCCGCGATCGTGCGGCGCTGGCGGCGTGCGTACAGCGCGTATGCCACGACGGCCAGAACGATGACGACCAGGAAGACCACAGTCGACCAGTCCACGAGCAGCTCCCCTCGACGCGGCTTGTGCACATCCTACTGACGCGCCGGGGGTCAGCGCGGGGAGAACGGGAGGGGGCGGCGGGGGAGGTCGCGGGGGCGGACGGCGAGGCGGTCCGCGACGGTGCGGATGGCCGCGGCCGCCGGGTCGCCGGGGTCGGTGACGACGATCGGCGCGCCGGTGTCGCCTCCCGCGCGCAGCGGGATGCTCAACGGCACCGACGCGAGCAGCGGCACCTCGTCGTCCTGGCCGGCGGAGAGCCGTCTGGCCACCTCGGCGCCGCCGCCGGAGCCGAACAGGTCCAGGATGCTGCCGTCCGGCTGGACGAGGCCCGCCATGTTCTCGATCACGCCGACCACCTTCTGCCCGGTCTGGCGCGCGACCACGCCGCTGCGCTCCGCGACGTCGGCGGCGGCCGGCTGCGGGGTCGTCACGACGACGACCTCGGCCTGCGGCAGCAGCTGGCCGACCGAGATCGCGACGTCGCCCGTGCCCGGCGGCAGGTCGAGCAGCAGCACGTCCAGGTCGCCGAAGAACACGTCGCCGAGGAACTGCTGGATGGTCCGGTGCAGCATCGGACCGCGCCAGGCGACCGCCGCCGACGGCGAGTCGACGAACATCCCGATCGAGACCACCTTCACGCCGTAGGCGACCGGAGGCAGGATCATGTCGTCCACCCTGGTCGGTCGCGGCGCGACGCCGTTCTCGTCGGTCAGGCCGAGGATGCCGGGGATGGAGAATCCGTGCACGTCCGCGTCCACGATCCCGACGCGCAGGCCCCGCTCGGCCAGCGCGACCGCGAGGTTGGCGGTGATCGTCGACTTGCCGACGCCGCCCTTACCGCTCGTGACCGCGTACACCCGGGTGAGCGAGTCCGGACCGAACTGCTGGGCGCGCGCCGCCCGGCCTCCGCGCAGCCGCTCGGTGAGCGCCTTGCGCTCGGCGGGCGTCATCACGGAGACGTCCACCGTGACGCCGCTCACGCCCGGCACGCTCGCCGTGGCCGTGCGCACGTCCCGCTCGATCGCGTCGGCGGCGGGGCAGCCGACGATCGTCAGCTTGATCCCGACCGTCGCGTGCCCGTCGTCCGCCACGGCCACCGAGCCCACCATGTCCAGCTCGGTGATCGGCTTGCGGATCTCGGGATCGAGCACGCCGGAGAGCGCGCGCGCCACCGAGGCGGCGAGGTCAGGCACGCGCCTGCTCGCCCTCGTCGCGCTTGTCCAGGTCCTCGAGCAGGGCGCGCAGCTCGGCTCGGATGAAGTCCTTCGTCGCCATGTCCTTCACGGCCAGCCGCAGGGCGACGACCTCGCGCGCCAGGTACTCCGTGTCGGCGAGGTTGCGCTCCGCGCGCTGCCTGTCCTGCTCGATCTGCACGCGGTCGCGGTCGTCCTGACGGTTCTGCGCGAGCAGGATGAGCGGGGCGGCGTACGAGGCCTGCAGCGACAGCACGAGCGTCAGGGTGATGAAGCCGAGGTCGGCGGAGTCGAACCGCCACTCCTTCGGCAGCAGCGTGTTCCACGCCATCCACGCGACGACGAACACGGTGAGCCCGAGCACGAACCAGGGCGTGCCCATCCCGCGCGCGATCCACTCGGTGAACCGGCCGAACCGGTCGCTCTGCTCCACCGGGTCGCGTCGCGGGATCACGGTGGTGCGCAGCCCCTTCGGGGCGTCCAGCCTGGAGTCCTGCTTACCTCGTGCCACTTCCGCCCCTCCTTCCGTTCACAACGCGGATGCTGCCGGTCGTATCGAGCGGTTCCGTCGGTCTGACGGGCTCGTCCTCGTCCTGACTTCGCCAGTCGTCCGGGAGCAGGTAGTCGAGGATGTCGTCGATGGTCACCACCCCGACGAGCCGGTGCTTCTCGTCCACGACGGGGACGGAGACGAGGTTGTAGCTGGCGAGGATGCGCGAGACCTCGGCGGCGGAGGTGTCCGCGGTCACCGGCTCCAGGCTCGGGTCGAGCAGGGTGCCGAGCCGCACGTGCGGCGGGTAGCGCAGCATCCGCTGGAAGTGCACGACGCCGAGGAAGCGGCCGGTCGGCGGCTCGTACGGCGGCAGGGTGACGCACACGGCGGCGCCGAGCGCGGGCGCGAGCTCGTGCCGGCGGATCAGCGCGAGCCCCTCAGCGACGGTCGCGTCGGCGGAGACGATGATCGGCTCGGTCGTCATCAGGCCGCCCGCGGTGTCCGGCGCATAGCTGAGCAGCATGCGCACGTCCTCCGCCTCCTCGGGCTCCATCAGCTCCAGCAGGTGCTCGCCGCGCTCGTCGGAGAGCTGCGCGATGAGGTCGGCAGCGTCGTCCGGCTCCATCTGGTCGAGAACGTCGGCGGCCCGGTCGTCGTCGAGCTTCGCCAGGATCTGCACCTGCTCGCTCTCCGGCATCTCCTCCAGGACGTCGGCGAGCCGGTCGTCCGGGAGCTCCTCCGCCACCTCGAGCATCCGCTGCGGCGGGAGATCCAGCAGCGTGTTCGCGAGGTCGGCGGGCTTCAGCTCGGAGTACGTCGCGATCAGCTGCTCGGCCGACTGCGCCGCGCCGCGCTCCTGCTTCTCGCGCACCTCGTTCCAGCCGACGAACGTCGTCGGACCCTTGCCGAAGGGGGACGCGCCGGTCTTCGGCCGGCGCACGAACAGCTGGCTGACGGCCCACTCGCCGGTCGCCGACTCCTCGATCGCCACGTCTTCGATCGTCGCCTCGCCCGTGCCGTCGGCGAAGACGACCTTGCGGCCGAGCAACTCCGCGATCACACGGACCTCGCCGCCGCGCTGCTCGAACCGGCGCACGTTGATCAGGCCGGTCGTGATGATCTGGCCGCTGGAGATGCTGGTGACGCGCCCGATGGACACGAACACCCTGCGCTTGCCCGGGATCTCCACGATCAGGCCGACGACGCTCGGCGGATCGTCCTTGCGGTACACCACGAGCACATCGCGCACCCGGCCGACACGGTCGCCGACCGGGTCGAACACGCTGGTGCCTGCCAGACGGGCGACGAAGATCCGGGTGCTGCTCACATGTATTAACCTAAGCCCTCCCGCCCTCGCGGCCGTGAGAATGGGACAATGGGTCGATGACCACTCCGAGCCCTCTGGGCGGACGAAACCGGATGCCGTTCCCGACCCTGCCGCGAGGCGAGGTCGTCGCGGTGTTCGAGACCTATCCCGACGCTCAGCAGGCGGTGGATGTGCTGGCCAGGGCGGACTTCCCGGTGGACAAGGTCTCCATCGTCGGCAGCGACCTGAAGAGCGTCGAGCGGGTCACCGGAAAGCTGACCTGGGGCCGCGTCGCCCTCGCGGGCGCCGCGTCCGGCGCGTGGCTCGGCATCTTCTTCGGGCTGCTGCTGCTGATCTTCTCGCCGACGGTGAGCTACGCGTTCGTGATCGCGGCGGTGCTGATCGGTGCGGGCTTCGGGATGCTGTTCGGCATCGTGTCGTACGCGATCAACCGGCGCACGCGCGACTACACCTCCGTCATGCAGGTGATCGCGTCCAGCTACTCGGTGCTGGTGGACCCGGAACTCGGCAACCGGGCGCGCAACCTGCTGGACGGCGGTCGGGCCGCCGCGCCCGAGCCGACGGCCTGGACTCAGCCGGAGCACCCGTCCGACCCGCCGCCCGCCCCGCCCGCGGACGACGAGCGCCCGCCCGCGCCTCCCGCGCCGCCCGCCTGACCGCCTCAGACACCGAGGGGCACGTCCCGGGGGCGGGTCAGCGGCGGGTGAGGCGCTGAACCCAGGACTCGACGTCGTCGGCGGTGCGCGGGATGGCGATCGAGAGGTTCTCGGCGCCGTCCTCGGTGACCAGGATGTCGTCCTCGATGCGGACGCCGATGCCGCGGAACTCCTCCGGGACCGTCAGGTCGTCCGGCTGGAAGTAGAGGCCGGGCTCGATCGTGAAGGTCATCCCCGGCTGCAGCACGCCGTCCAGGTAGAGCTCGCGGCGCGCCTGCGCGCAGTCGTGCACGTCGAGGCCGAGGTGGTGGCTCGTGCCGTGCACCATGTAGCGGCGGTGGTGCTGGTTGTCCGCCTGCAGTGCCTCCTGGGCGCTCACCGGCAGGAGCCCCCACTCCGCGGTGCGCTCGGCGATGACCGCCATCGCGGTGGCGTGGATCTCGCGGAAGCGGATGCCGGGGCGCACGATTGCGAACGCGGCGTCCGCCGCCTCCCGCACCGTCTCGTAGACGAGCCGCTGGGTCTCGGTGAAGGTGCCGTCGATCGGGAAGGTCCGGGTGATGTCGGCGGTGTAGTAGCTGTCGACCTCCACGCCGGCGTCGAGCAGGATGAGGTCGCCCGGGACGACGGGACCGTCGTTGCGCGTCCAGTGCAGGATGCACGCGTGCGGCCCGGAGGCGGCGATCGTGTCGTAGCCGACCGCGTTGCCGTCGGCGCGCGCCCGTCCGTTGAAGACGCCCTCGACCAGGCGCTCGCCGCGCGGGTGCGCGACGATGCGCGGCAGGTCGGAGATGACGTCGTCGAAGCCGCGCGCGGTCGCCGCGATCGCGGCCCGCAGTTCGGCGATCTCGTACGCGTCCTTCACCAGGCGCAGCTCGGAGAGCTCGCGGGCGAGCCGGTCATCCTCCTCGTGCACCTCGGCGTCGGCCTCGGCATCCGCGTCCGCCGCCAGGACGAGGCGCGCGGCGTCGACGCGGTCGGTCAGCGCGGGGTCGGCCTCGCGCAGCACGACGGTGTCCGCGTCGACGGCGTCGAGCACCGCGGCGACATCGGCGATGCCGCGCGTCGGCAGGCCGAGGTCGCTCGCCACCTGCGCGAGCGAGGGACGCGGGCCGATCCAGAACTCGCCGATCTCGGGGTTCGCGTAGAACTCGTCGGAGTCGCGGCCGGCGCGCTCCCGGAAGTACAGCGTCGCCTCGTGCCCGGACGGCGTCGGCTCGAGCACCAGGACGCTCCCGGGCTCGGAGTCCGAGCCCCAGCCGGTCAGGTGCGCGAACGCCGAGTGCGCGCGGAACGGGAAGTCGGTGTCGTTGGAGCGCTGCTTGAGCCGCCCCGCCGGGATGATCAGCCGCTTACCGGGGAACAGCTCGGAGACGCGCGCGCGGCGGGCCGCGGCGAACGCCGCCTGCTCCCGCGCGTCCGGCAGGACGGCGGGACGGTCCGCCCAGCCGCTGCCGATGTACTGTTTGAAGGCCTCGGACCCCGGGGTGGTGGAGCGGTTGGCGGTCGCACGCGGCGCCTCCTGCTCTGCGGGCGCTGGCGCGGTGGTGTTCTCGGACGACATGCCGACCATTCTTCCACTCCTAGGATGGAGTCCATGGCTGACGAGAGACGGTTCCGGGCCCCCGTCGACCTGCACACGCACTCGAGCGTGTCCGACGGCACCGAGACGCCCGCCGAGCTGGTGCGCGCGGCGGCGGTCGCCGGGATCGGCACCGTCGCCCTGACCGACCACGACTCCACCGCCGGCTGGCAGGACGCCGCGGCGGAGGGAGCGCGGGTGGGAGTGACCGTCATCCCCGGCATGGAGCTGTCGACCCGCGTCGAGTTCGCGAGCGTGCACATGCTCGGCTACCTGTTCGACCCGGCCAACGAGGCGCTGGTCGCCGAGACCAGGCGCATCCGCGACGGTCGGATGCGGCGCGCGGAGGACATGGTGCGCCGGATCGCGCAGGACTACGACATCACCTGGGACGACGTGCTCGCGCAGGCGACGGAGGGCGCCACCGTCGGCCGCCCGCACATCGCGGACGCCCTCGTCGCGCGCGGGCTGGCGGAGGACCGCAGCGCCGCGTTCGCGGGCATCCTGCACTGGCGCAGCGGCTACTTCCAGCCGCACTACGCGCCGGAGCCGCTGACCGGGGTGCGGCTGATCCGCGAGGCGGGCGGCGTCCCGGTGCTCGCGCATCCCGCCACCGGCAGCAGGGGCAGCGTGATCCCGGAGAACCGGCTGCGCAGGCTCGTGGACGCGGGGCTCTTCGGGCTCGAGCTCGACCACCGGGAGAACCGGCCGGAGGGCGTCGCCCAGCTGCGCGCGTACGCGGCCAGGTACGGCCTCGCGATCACCGGGTCCAGCGACTACCACGGCGCCGGCAAGCCGAACCGGCTGGGCGAGAACACGACGGACCCGGCCGTCGTCGACCGGATGATCGACGAGGCGACGGGCGCTGCGCCCTTCTACGCGTGAGCCCGCCGCCTCCGCCGCCTCGGCGACGAGAACGGAGGAGATCCGGGCGCGGACGAGACGGGATCTCCTCCGTATCCCGCGATCCGCGGGCTCCGGGGCCGGATATCCTCCGTTACCACCCCGAACCTGAGAAACCGCGTGCCATGCGCGGGCGCCGCGCGATGTGCCCGTAGCCTGGTCCGCGGGGATCGGGAAGAGAGGTCACACGTGAGACGGCGGTTCTTGACGTCCTCGATCGCGGCCACAGGTCTCGTCGCGGCGATCGTGCTCGGCGGTGCGACTGCGCCCGCGAGCGCCGACACGTCCTACCCGTCCTGGGACGACGTGCAGCGGGCGAAGGCGAACACGGCCGCGGCGGCGGCCGAGGTCTCGCGGATCAACGCGCTGCTCTCGGGCCTGCGCAGCGCGGCCGCCGCGGCGGGCGACCTGGCCGTCAAGCGCGCGGGCGAGTACGGCATCGCGCAGGCGAACCTGCAGAAGGCGACCCAGAAGGCGGACGACCTCGCACAGCAGTCGACTGCCGCGGACGCGAAGGCCGCCGAGCTGCGCACCCAGAGCGGCAAGTTCGCCGCGCAGCTTGCGCGGTCCGGCTCCTCCGACGTCTCGCTCCGGCTGTTCCTGAACGGCGGGCAGCGCACGAGCGGCGGGTCGACCTCCCTGCTCTACCAGCTCGGCACGGTATCCCGGTTCGCGGACCAGGCGTCCAGCCTGTTCGCGCAGGCGACAGAGCAGAAGAACGTCGCAGCCGCGCTCAGCCAGCAGGCCACGGCGGCCAAGAAGGTGCGCGACACGCTCGCCGCCGCCGCCGAGAAGGCCCTGGAGGTCGCGCAGCAGGCGAAGGCCGCCGCCGACGCGAAGGTCGCGGACGAGCAGTCCCACGCGAACACGCTGTACGCGCAGCTCGCGACGCTCAAGAACACTCAGGCCGCGACCGAGAAGAGCTATGCGGAGGGCGAAGCGGCGCGGCAGGCGGCCGAGGCCGCGGCGAACCCGGGTGGAGGCGCCGACGGCTCCGCCCCGCCTCCCGGCATCGTCGTCGACCCGGCGGCGGCCCAGGCATACGCCGCGAGCCGGCTGGGCGCGTTCGGCTGGGGAGGCGACCAGATGGACTGCCTGATCAAGCTCTGGAACCACGAGTCCGGCTGGCGTGCGGACGCGTACAACACCTCCAGCGGCGCCTACGGCATCCCGCAGGCGTGGCCGGGCAGCAAGATGGCGACGGCCGGCGCGGACTGGATGACGAACGCCAACACGCAGATCAACTGGGGCCTCGACTACATCAACCGCGCGTACGGCTCGCCGTGCGCCGCGTGGACGTTCGAGATGAGCCACGACCCGAACTGGTACTGACCGGCGTTCCGCGTCTGCGGGGCTGTGCGTCAGCTCGCGGGCGTCTGCGGCGCGGTGCCGCGCGAGCGGCGGCGACGACGGCGCGGGGCGCTGTTGCCGTCGCGGTGCTGGGCTCCGCCGCCGTCGTGGGTGCCGGTCGCGCCCTGCTGGTCGTCGCCGGACGCCGAGCCGGAGGCCGCGGGAGCGGCGGCGCCGCCCTCGGCGTGGCCCTGGCCGCCGCGGGTGCGGCGGCGACGGCGGTTGCTGCTCGCGCCGCCCTCCGCGCCCTGCCGGGCCGGGCCGGTCGAGTCGCGACGGGCGCCCTGCTGGGTCTCGGGGGCCTTGACGGCGGGCGTGGTCTTCAGGCGGCCCTTGGCGCCCTCCGGGATGTCCAGGTCGCTGTAGAGGTGCGGCGAGGACGAGTAGGTCTCCACCGGCTCCGGCTGGCCGAACTCGAGGGCGCGGTTGATGAGGGCCCACTTGTGCAGGTCCTCCCAGTCCACGAAGGTCACGGCGATGCCGGTCTTGCCTGCGCGACCGGTGCGGCCGGCGCGGTGCAGGTAGGTCTTCTCGTCGTCCGGGATGGTGTGGTTGATCACGTGGGTCACGTCGTCGACGTCGATGCCGCGGGCCGCGACGTCGGTGGCGATCAGGATGTCCTTCTTGCCCGCCTTGAACGCGGCCATTGCACGCTCGCGCTGCTCCTGGTTGAGGTCGCCGTGCACGGCCGCCGCGTTGAAGCCGCGGTCGTTGAGCTCCTCCACCAGCTTGGCGGCGGCGCGCTTGGTGCGCGTGAAGATCACGGTCTTGCCGCGGCCCTCGGCCTGCAGGATGCGCGCGACGACCTCGTCCTTGTCGAGCGAGTGCGCGCGGTAGATGAGGTGCTTGATGTTCGCCTGCACCTGGCCCTCGTCGGGGTCGGTGGCGCGGATGTGGATGGGCCGGGTCATGAAGCGGCGCGCGAGCGCGACGATCGGGCCGGGCATGGTGGCCGAGAAGAGCATGGTGTGGCGCGTCGCCGGCGTCTGGGCGAACAGCTTCTCGATGTCGGCGAGGAAGCCGAGGTCGAGCATCTTGTCCGCCTCGTCCAGCACCATCTCGCGCACGTTCGCCAGGTTCAGCAGGCGCTGGCCGGCGAGGTCGAGCAGACGGCCGGGGGTGCCGACGACGATCTGCGCGCCGGCCTTGAGCTGGGCGATCTGGCCCTCGTAGGCCTTCCCGCCGTAGATGGCGGCGATCGTGGTGGGACGGTTGGAGGCGGCCTGCTCGAGGTCCTCGTACACCTGCACCGCGAGCTCGCGGGTCGGCACGACGACGAGCGCCTGGACGCCGGGCTCCGGGTCGAGCCCGAGGCGCTGGATGATCGGGAGGCCGAAGCCGAAGGTCTTGCCGGTGCCGGTCTTCGCCTGGCCGATGATGTCCTGGCCGGTGAGCGCGAGCGGGATCGTCTGGGCCTGAATGGGGAACGGTTCGATGATCCCCTTGGACGCGAGCGCGTCCACCATGTCCTGGTCGATGTTCAGTTCGGAGAAAGTCACGTGTGAGATTGCCTGTCGGTTCGTTCGGAGGTCTACGCCCTGTTCGTATCGCAGGCGCAGGGCCGTCGATCCTTCGCCGACGGCACCACAAGCCTACTGGACCTCCCCGTTACACTGCTGTACGTGACAACCTGGTTCACCCGTCGGCGCCCCCCTGTCGAGCTTCCCCGCCTCGCTGCGCGCGCGCCGAAGGCGCCCGCCGTCCGGGTCGACCTGCACGACGTGATGCCCGACCTCCTGCCGTACCTCGGCCAGGCGGCGTACCTGCAGCTGGAGCAGTTCCAGACCCTCTCGGCCGTGGCGGGCGAGGCGGAGGGGCTGAAGGCGACGGAGGGCGTCGCCGCGGCGGCCGGCCTCGCGCTCTCCAAGCACCAGGGCATCGTGGCGGAGATCCGCCGCAGGGGCGACGACCCGACCGAGGCGATGCGCCCGTTCGCCGTCGCGATCGAGGGCTTCCGCGCCACGCTCGTCGGGTCGGACTGGCGGGAGACGCTGCTCGCCGCGCTGATGACAGGCGGGCTGCTCGACGACTTCTTCATCCGCCTGGCGGGCGGCCTGCCGGGGGACATCGGTCCGCGCGTGTCGCAGCTGCTCGGCTCCGACTCCGGTCAGGAGGCGCTGCTGGAGATCCTCCGCGAGGAGATCGGCGCCGACCCGCGG
>NZ_JBQCGZ010000167.1:0-12016 GCF_051955155.1 Leifsonia sp. | reverse complement strand
CAGGGTGTGCTTGAGCTCGGTCGCATAGACCACCGCGCCCCCCAGCACCACCGCCGAGGCGCCGGGGACGCTCGTCAGCTCGTGCGTCACTCCCCCGCCGGTCAGCGACTCCGCGACGGCGACCGTGAGGCCGCGCTCGATCAGTGTGCGGACGAGCAGCACCGTCTGCTCAGCGGGCGGCACGCGCCCGCCTGCCCTTGTACGCCTGCCAGAGGTAGTCGAAGCCGGTGACGACGGTCAGCACCACGGCCGCGGTCATCAGGATGCCGTTGACCCAGAAGATCCAGTCGCCCAGCACCGTCCACAGCGGGAACAGCGCGAACGAGATGGCGACGGACTGGACGATCGTCTTGATCTTGCCGCCGCGCGATGCCGCGATCACCCCCTGCCGGATGACGACGAAGCGGTACACCGTGATCCCGATCTCGCGCACCAGGATGACGACCGTCACCCACCACGGCAGCTCGCCCAGGATCGACAGCGCGATGAGGGCGCCCCCCGTGAGCACCTTGTCCGCGATCGGGTCGAGCAGCTTGCCGAGGTCGGTGACCAGGTTGTTCCGCCGCGCGATCGCGCCGTCGACGCCGTCCGTCGCGATGGCGAGGACGAACAGCACGGCGGCCGCCCAGCGCAGCGGCCCGTCGTGCCCCGCGTCGGCCAGCAGCATCCACACGAACGCGGGGGCGAGCAGAATGCGGACGACCGTGATGACGTTCGGCAGGTTCCAGTTGCTCACCCGCTGCGCGCTTCCCCCCGCCGATGCCGGCGGCGGTGTGTCCGAGGCCGACATCGCGTCCCTCTACTCCCTGCCGGTCAGCTGCCAGGCGTCCTCGTCCGAGTCGCCGTCCACCTCAGGATAACCCTCGGTCATCGCCGCGACCGGGTCCTCTCCGTAGCGATCGCCGCCGTCGGCGGGCGCCCCGAGCGCGGGAGCGGCGGGGGCGGGTGCCTGTGCCGCCGGTGCCGCGGGTGCCGCCGCCCCGGCGGGCGGCTCCTCGCCGCGCAGCCGCGCGAGCACCTCGGGCAGCTGCTCGGGCGTCGCGAGCACGTCGCGGGCCTTCGAGCCCTCGGACGGCCCGACGATCTCGCGCGACTCGAGCAGGTCCATCAGCCGGCCGGCCTTCGCGAAGCCGACGCGCAGCTTGCGCTGCAGCATCGAGGTCGAGCCGAACTGCGAGGAGATGACGAGCTCGGCCGCCGCGAGCAGCAGCTCCAGGTCGTCGCCGATGTCGGAGTCGATCTGCTTCTTCTCGGCGCCGGCGGTGACGTCCTGCCGGTACTCGGGCCTGGCCTGCCGGGTGACGTGCTCGACGACCTTCTGGATCTCGTCCTCGTTCACCCAGGCGCCCTGCACGCGCAGCGCCTTGGAGGCGCCCATCGGCAGGAACAGGCCGTCGCCCTGGCCGATCAGCTTGTCCGCGCCCGGCTGGTCCAGGATGACGCGCGAGTCGGTGACGCTCGTCACGGCGAAGGCGAGCCGGGACGGGACGTTCGCCTTGATCAGGCCGGTCACGACGTCCACCGACGGACGCTGCGTTGCGAGCACCAGGTGGATGCCGGAGGCGCGGGCGAGCTGCGTGATGCGGACGATCGAGTCCTCGACGTCGCGCGGTGCGACCATCATCAGGTCGGCGAGCTCGTCGACGACGACGAGCAGGTACGGGTACGGCTTGAGCTTGCGCTCGCTGCCCTCCGGCAGCACGATCTCGTTGTTGACGACGGCCTTGTTGAAGTCGTCGATGTGGCGGAAGCCGAAGCTCGCCAGGTCGTCGTACCTCATGTCCATCTCCTTCACGACCCACTGCAGCGCCTCGGCCGCCTTCTTGGGGTTCGTGATGATGGGCGTGATGAGGTGCGGGACGCCGCCGTAGATCGTGAGCTCGACGCGCTTCGGGTCGATGAGCACCATCCGGACGTCGGACGGCTTGGCCCGCATGAGCAGGCTCGTGATCATCGAGTTCACGAAGCTCGACTTGCCGGAGCCGGTGGAGCCGGCCACCAGGAGGTGCGGCAGCTTGGCGAGGTTGGCGACGACGTAGCCGCCGCCCACGTCCTTGCCGACGCCGATGGTCATCGGATGCGTGCTCTTGGCCGCGGCCGGCGAGCGCAGGATGTCGCCGAGCGAGACGATCTCGCGGTCGGAGTTCGGGATCTCCACGCCGATCGCGCTCTTGCCGGGGATGGGCGAGAGGATGCGGACCTCGTTGCTCGCGACCGCGTACGACAGGTTCTTGCTGAGCGCGGTCACGCGCTCCACCTTGACGCCGGGACCGAGCTCGATCTCGTACTGCGTGACCGTCGGGCCGCGCGAGTAGCCGGTGACCTTCGCGTCGACGCCGAACTGGGTGAGCACCTCCGTGATCGCCGCGACGATCTCCTCGTTCGCGCTGGAGCGCGTCTTGGGCGGCGTCCCCGCGGACAGCATCGAGGCGGAGGGCAGGTGGTAGGGCGCCGCGGGCTGGGCGTCCGCCTCGACGGACGCGGTCGCGTCGAAGTCGTCCGCGCCGGCCTGGAAGCCGGGGAGCACGGCGGGAGCGGTCGGCACGGCGGGCGCGGCGGGCACCGCGGCTGCGGTGGGCGGCACCTCGCCGGTGAACCGCTGCAGGGCGCGCTCCGCGTTGGTGAGCTCGCCGAGCACCTCGGTGTTGTAGTGGTCGCTGGCCGGGTCCGGCTCGAGCGCAGAGGCGAACTCGCCCTTGCCGCGCGTCGGCTCGCCGAACACCTCGGTGAGGTCGGCCGGCTCGTGGAAGTCGGGGTCCTCTTCGCGCTGGGACTTGTTGCGCCGCCACCAGGGCAGAGCGGCGTCCGCCTCCTGCTCGTCGTCGTCGACGCCGTCCAGCTCGACCTGCTTGGTCTTCGCCTCCTTGGCGTCCTTCGCCTCCTGGCGCTCCTCCTCGGTCGGCAGCTGCGCGCCGAAGAGGTAGGAGTACAGCTCGCGGATGCGCATCGGCAGCTTGTTCGGCGGCGTCTTGGTGATGATGAACAGGCTGAGGATCAGCAGCAGGATGATGACGGCTCCCGCACCGTACGGCGTGAGGAGGAAGGACAGCGGAGCCGCGATCAGCCAGCCGAGCACGCCGCCGGCCTGGGCGAGCACGGCCATCCCGTCGCTCGGCGTCGGGTGCTGGCTGAACAGGTGGCACAGGCCGGAGACCATGAGCAGCAGGAGCCCGAGCCCGATGCCGATCCGGGTGTTGTCGTGCACGGAGCTCGGGTGCCGGAACAGCCACGCGGCGAACAGCACCATGATGATCGGGAGCCCGAAGGACACCCGGCCGAACAGCAGCCCGAACGTCCAGGAGTCGAGCGTCCTGGCGATCTGGTCGTTGATGAGGAACCACTCGACGACCGCGCCGGCGATCGCGAGCAGCACCAGGAAGAAGGGGAAGCCGTCGCGGCGCTCCTCCTTGCTCAGCTTCTCCGGCCCGAGCGCGCGGAAGGCGGCGCCGGTCAGGTGCGCCAGGCCCATCCACGCGCGGACGAGCGGGCTCGGCGCGGCGTCCGCGGCCGGGTACGCGACCGTCTTCTGGGTCGCGGTCTTGCCGGCCGGCTTGCGCGCGGTCGAGCCGCCGCGCGCGGAATTCCGGGCGCGCGATGTCGACTTGGTGCTCGTAGCCATAGCGAACACGGTAGCTCGCGCCCCCGGCATCGCGGGGTTCCCGCGCCACGGAGGCGCGAAATCCATGGTCAGTAGCGGATGGCGTCGATCACCTTGACCCGGACCGCCACGAGTGCCGGCAACAGGCCGGCGAGGGCCCCGACGACGGTCGCCGACACCAGGCCGAACACCGCCGCCTCGACCGGGAACGGCGGCGGTTCCGTGACCATCCCGCGGCCGATCAGCTCCTCCAACCACGGGCTCTTGACGATGAGGATGGACAGCGCGACGCCGGCGGCGCCTGCGACGACGGTCGCCACCACGCTCTCGAGCATCACGGCGACGAAGACCCGCGCCCCGGTCGCGCCGAAGCTGCGGCGCACGCCGATCTCGCGGATGCGGCCGCGCACGGTGACCATGGCGATGTTGAGGAGGCCGAGCGCCCCCAGCAGCAGGATCAGCATCGCGATGCCGATCACCAGCAGCTTGAGGAACGCGAGCGGGTCCTCGGTCTGGGTGGCGAGGTAGTCGCGCCGGTCGATGGCGACCGCGTCCGGGCCGAGCAGCTGACCGAACTCCGCCTTCATCGCCGCTACCAGGGAGTCGCCGAGCTCCGGCGGCACCCACGCCTCGAACCACGGCGGTCCGTAGTCGACCGAGCTCGTGTCCACCAGCATCCCTGCCGTCGCGCCGAGCGCGAAGGCGCTGGGCATGTCGCCGTAGTCGGGCATCCTGACCATCCCGACGACGACGGCCGTGACCTTCTGGTCGCCGCGGAGGACGGTCACGGTCGGATGCTCGTCGATCGAGCGGACGCCGAGACGGTCCCAGAACGGCTCGTTGACCACGAGCGTCGGCGCGAGCAGCTTCTCGTCCGCGCCGGAGAACCAGCGTCCCTCCTGCACGACCGTGCGGTGCATGGTCGCGTAGTCCGGGTCCACGAGCGTGGTGTTCACCTCGCCGGCGCCGTCGCGGAACTGCACCCGCATCCCCGCTTGCTGCACCGCCGATGTGTAGCGGATCGCGTGCCGCTCGACCACCGTCCGCCAGGCAACGGCCGTCCTCTCGCGGTCGGCGGAGCCGTCGGACGGGGTCATCGCGATCAGCGCCGGACGGCCGCCGTAGCGGTCGTTGTTCTCGACGATCGACTGCTGGGCGATGTTCGCGAGGCCGACCACCGAGCTCAGCGCGCAGACCGCGACGCCGACGCCGATCAGGGAGAGCAGCACGCGCGTGCGGTGGATGCGCAGCTCCTGCCAGGCCTCGACGAGCGCGCCCCAGACCACCTCGACCGCCCTCACGCCGCGGTCTCCACGGCGGCGGGGGCGAGCCGTCCTGCGTCCAGCCGGTAGCGCGTCCCTGCCCGTGCCGCCACCGCGGGGTCGTGCGTGATGACGACCAGCGCGGAAGCGTTCTCCGCGGCGACCGACTCCAACAGGTCGATCACACTGCCGCCGGTCTCCACATCCAGCGCCCCCGTCGGCTCGTCGGCCAGGATCAGTCGCGGCGCCCGCACGAGCGCCCTGGCGATGGCGACGCGCTGCTGCTCGCCGCCGGAGAGCACCTCGGGACGCGCATCCAGGCGATGGCCGAGGCCGACCCGCTCGAGCATCTCGGCGGCGATCGCGCGTCGGCGCCAGAACCGTCTGCCGCTCGCGTAGAGCAGCGGGGTGACGACGTTCTCGAGTGCAGAGCGCCCGGCGAGCAGGTTGAACTGCTGGAAGACGAAGCCGACGTCGGCGCCGCGCCTGCGGTCGCGCGCACCGGAGCCCAGCCGGGCCACGGGCACACCGTCGAAGTCGAACTCCCCGGCGCTCGGCGCATCCAGGAGACCCAGGATGTTCAGCAGGGTCGATTTGCCGGATCCGGACCGGCCGACGACGGAGACCCGCTCCCCCGCCGCCACCTCGAGGTCGACGCCGTGCAGGATGGTCAGCGGCTCGGCGTCCGGGATGCGGACCGTCTTGGTCACGCCGCGGAGCCGGAGCAGGCTCACGGACCGACCGCCGTGAGGCCGTTCTCGTCCGGTTCAGGCGCACCCGGGACGAACTCGAGGATGCTGTCGCCCTCCTTCAGGCCGGCGCGGATCTCGACCCAGGTGCCGTCGGTGAGTCCCAGCGTGACCGGGACCTCCTTCGGCTCGCCGCCCTTCGGATCCTGGACATAGACCACCCCGGTCTGGGCGGAGCCTTTCACTGCCGTGGTCGGCACGGTGAGGACGTTCTCCGCCTTGCCCGCCGACATGGTGATGTCGGCGGTGAGTCCGGGGAACACCGTCACATTCGCCGGGATCGCGCAGCGGACGGTTGTGTTCGACGCCGCGCCGGCGACACCTTGTCCGCCGCCGCCTCCCGCGCCGCCCGCTCCCCCGCCCGAGGGACCGGCGGCGTCGGAGACGGCCGCCGGCGGCGTGGTGATGGACAGGCCGGTGCAGGTGAACGGCGCTGGGCCGCCCTTGACCGTGACCTTCGCCTCCGTCGGCCGGTTCACCAGCCGGTATTGCTGCTCGGCGGGCAGCGCCGCGGTTGCGGAGAAGGTGGGAGGAGCGACGGCGCCGACGGTGTCGCCGATCGCGACCGTCTGCCCGCTCAGCACCGGCAGTTCGCTGACGACACCGGCGATGGGAGCCGTCACCTCCTCGTAGCGGACCAGCGGCTCGCGTTCCTCGAGGGTCTGCGAGCCGTCCGGCGCAGTGCTCGCGACCGGCTCCCGCGGCGTCTCGATCTTCACGTCGAACAGGATGTCGCCCGCGGCCACCTTCTGGCCGACGGAGACCTGGACTTTGTTCACGGTGCCCGCCGACGTCGCCCGCGCCGGGACGGCGGAGTCGGCGACGATCGAGCCGCTCACCGTCACGTCGTTCACGATCGTGCCGGTGGCGACTGCGGTGACCGGATCGCCGAGCTGGGCGCTCGGCGTCGCCGGATCCGCCTCGGCCTCCCCCGACGGGAAGAACGCCAGCTTCACCAGCGCGACCGCGATCGCGGCGACCAGCAGAATGCGGACGATCGGGAAGACCCAGCGTCGCATGACCCCCATGTGCTGCCTCTCAGAAGAGCGTGGCGCCGACCCCCGGCGCCACGCGGTCCACTATGTCAGAACCGCCGCGTCACGCCTCGATGACGAGCGGGACGATCATCGGGCGGCGGCGGTAGCTGGTGTTCACCCAACGGCCGACCGTGCGGCGGACGACCTGCGAGAGGGCGTGCGAGTCGCGGACGCCGTTGTGCGCCGCGTCCGCGAGGGCCGCGGCGATCTTCGGCTTGACCGCGTCGAACACCGCGTCGTCCTCCGCGAAACCGCGCGCGTGGATCTCGGGGCCGGTGACGATGCGGCCGCTCGCGGCCTCCACGACCACGATGATCGAGATGAAGCCCTCCTCGCCGAGGATGCGGCGGTCCTTGAGGTCCGCGTCCGTGATCTCGCCGACGCTGGAGCCGTCCACGTAGACGAAGCCGAGGTCCAGCTGGCCGACGATGCGGGCGACGCCGTCGCGCAGGTCCACGACCGAGCCGTCCTCGGCGAGGATCGTGTTCTCCTCGGGAACGCCGGTGTCCATCGCCAGGCGCGCGTTCGCGACCAGGTGCCGGTACTCGCCGTGCACCGGCATGACGTTCTTCGGCTTCAGGATGTTGTAGCAGTACAGCAGCTCGCCCGCGGCCGCGTGGCCGGAGACGTGGACCTTGGCGTTGCCCTTGTGCACCACGTTCGCGCCGAGCTTGGTCAGGCCGTCGATCACGCGGTACACCGCGTTCTCGTTGCCCGGGATCAGGCTGGAGGCGAGGATCACGGTGTCGCCGTGGCCGACCTCGATCTGGTGGTCGAGGTTCGCCATCCTGGCGAGCACGGCCATCGGCTCGCCCTGCGACCCGGTCGACATGTAGACGATCTCGTCGTCCGGCAGGTCGGCGGCCTTCTTGTAGTCGATGAGCACGCCCTCCGGCACCTTGAGGTAGCCGAGCTCCGCCGCGATCGTCATGTTGCGGACCATCGAGCGACCGAGCAGCGCGACGCGGCGGCCGTTCGCGGCGGCGGCGTCGAGCACCTGCTGCACGCGGTGGACATGGCTGGAGAAGCTCGCGACGATCACGCGGCGCGGCGCGCGGGCGATGACGGTGTCCAGCACCGGGCCGATCGAGCGCTCCAGCGGCGTGAAGCCGGGGACGTCGGCGTTGGTCGAGTCGGCGAGGAACAGGTCGACGCCCTTCTCGCCGAGCCGGGCGAAGGCGCGCAGGTCGGTGAGGCGGTCGTCCAGCGGCAGCTGGTCCATCTTGAAGTCGCCGGTGTGCAGCACGACGCCGGCCGGGGTGCTGATCGCGACGGCGAGCGCATCCGGGATGGAGTGGTTGACGGCGACGAACTCGAGGTCGAACGGGCCGAGCTTCTCCTGCTGGCCCTCCTTCACCGTGAGGGTGAACGGCTGGATGCGGTGCTGCTTGAGCTTCGCCTCCACCAGCGCCAGGGTCAGCCCGGAGCCGATCAGCGGGATGTCCGCGCGCAGCTTGAGCAGGTACGGCACGGCGCCGATGTGGTCCTCGTGGCCGTGCGTGAGCACGACGCCGAGGACGTCGTCGAGGCGGTCGCGCACCGGAGCGAAGTCCGGCAGGATCAGGTCGACGCCGGGCTGGTCCTGCTCGGGGAACAGCACGCCGCAGTCCACGATGAGGAGCTTGCCCTCGTATTCGAAGACGGTCATGTTCCGGCCGATCTCGCCGAGACCGCCGGTGGGGATGATCCGGAGCGTTCCCGGTTCGAGGACCGGGGGCTCGGAGACGAGGTTGGGCATCTGCCCCTCCTATTTCATTCGTTCGGGTGCGGGCGCACGGCGCCCGCGATGGTGTTACCGGCCGTGTCGGCCGTCAGCGCGTCGTCCCGGCGATCTTCGGCAGCGCGCCGCCCGCGGCGGCGTTGCGGTCGGGACGGAAGTTGGAGAAGTCGACGCCGGGGATGTCCTTGACGAGGTCCAGCTCGTCCTCGATCTGCGCGGCCTCCCATTCCTCCGGGCCGACGAGCGGCAGCCGGACGCGCGGGCTTCCGATGCGGCCGAGGCCGTGCAGGATGTACTTGGCGGCGACCGTGCCCGGCACGTGCGTCATGACCGCGCGCACGAGCGGCTCGAGTTTCTGGTGCGCGGCCGTCGCGGTCGCGAGGTCGCCCGCGTTGACCGCATCCACGATGTGCCGGTACGGCGTCGGCGCGATGTTCGCAGTGACGCCGATGAGCCCGCTCGCCCCGATCGCGAGGTGCGGGAGCACGTTCGCGTCGTCGCCGGAGAAGTAGAGCAGGTCGGTCTGGTTGAGCACCCGGCTCACCTCGCTGAAGTCGCCCTTCGCGTCCTTGATCGCCAGCACGTTCGGGTGCTTGGCGATCCGCAGGATCGTCTCGTACTTGATGGGGACGCCGGTGCGGCCGGGGATGTCGTAGAGGATGACCGGGAGGTCGGTGGAGTCCGCGATCATCCGGAAGTGCGTGAGGATGCCGGCCTGGGTCGGCTTGTTGTAGTACGGCGTGACGACCATGACGCCGTCCGCGCCCGCCTTCTCGCTCTGCTGGTAGAGCTGGATGGCGTGCGCTGTCTCGTTCGAGCCGCCGCCGGTGATGATCTTGGCGCGTCCGCCGGCGACCGACTTGCCGACCTCGACGAGGCGCAGTTTCTCCGGGTCGGTGAGGGTGGAGGTCTCGCCGGTGGTGCCGGTGACGACGATGCCGTCCGCTCCCGCGGTGATCACGTCGTCGATGTGCTTCTCCACGCCGGCCCAGTCGACTTCGCCGTCGGCGGTGAAGGGCGTGACCAGGGCGACGAGCACCTGGCCGAACGGATTCGCGGATTGAGCCATGGCTCCTAGGCTATCGGGTCGCGCGCTCGGCCCGCCTCCCCGCCCGGAGCGGGGATGGGGGAAATGGGCGTGCGGCGTCACGATCGGACACAAACGCTGCGTGCCAGGGCCGCCGCGCGTAGTCTCACCGGCACCATGACGTCGATCGGCGCAGCGCTCCTCCTGCTCGGCCTCGTCGCGCTGACCACCGCGACCGGGCTCGTGCTGCGCGCCCGCGCTGGGCGGGTCCGCCGCGCTCGCGGCGCCGACCTGCTGACGCCCGCGGAGGTCGGGGCCGCCGCCTTCGGCGACCGCGCGACCCTCGTGCAGTTCTCCACCGCCTTCTGCGCGCAGTGCCCCGGTACGGCGCGCGTGCTCGGCGGGATCGCGGCCGAGCATCCCGGCGTCGAGCACGTCGACGTCGACCTCGGCGCACGCCCGGAGCTCGCCGACCGCTTCGGCGTGCTGCAGACCCCGACGACGCTGCTGCTGGACGCGCACGGCACCGTGCGCGGCCGGATCGGCGGCCCCGCCCGGCCCGCGGAGGTCCGCGGCGCCATCGACCGCATCCTCACGGAGGCCTCATGACCGACACCCGCCCGCGGGCCATCGACCCGCGCTCCCCGCGCTTCGGCGCCGGGCTCACCGCCGTGCTGCTGCTCGTCGTGCTGTTCCTCTGGCTGACCGGCGCGACCGTCGCCGCCACGGTGCTGCTCCTCGTCATCGCGGCGCTGTTCGCGTGGGGCGCGTTCGCCGGGGTGCAACGGCACCCGTACGGCGTGCTGTACCGCCGGCTGGTGCGCCCGCGGCTCGGACCGCCCGCGGAGACGGAGGACCCGGCCCCGCCGACCTTCGCGCAGGGCGTCGGCCTGGTGGTGACCGGCGCCGGGCTCGTGCTCGGCCTGCTCGGCGTCCCCGCCGCTGTCCCGATCGGGGCGGCGCTCGCCTTCGTCGCCGCCTTCCTCAACGCCGTGTTCGGATACTGCCTGGGCTGCCAGCTGTACGTGCTGCTGGTGCGTGCGCGGGTCATCCGGCGCCGCGGCGCCGCCGCCTGAGAGGCGAAACCGGGAATCCCCCGAACGCCCGCCGAACGTCGCCGGGGCCGACAGTATTCTGGTCGGACCGTGCGCGGACCGCGGGCGGAGAACAGGGAGGTCCTATGGCAGTCACCAGCGAATCCACCACCGTCTGGACGGGCGACCTCAAGTCGGGATCGGGGACCGTCTCGCTCGACTCGTCGCACGCCGCATCCCTCGCCGTGAACTGGAAGGCCCGCTCCGAGGGCGGCGCGGAGGTCAGCACCCCGGAGGAGCTGCTCGGCGCCGCGCACTCCGCGTGCTTCTCGATGGCCTTCTCGAACGTCCTGGCCGGCTTCGGCACACCGCCGGAGAGCATCCAGGCCACCGCGGCGGTCACCTTCGACCCCGCGCAGGGCATCACCGGCAGCCACCTGCTGGTCAGCGCCCGCGTCCCCGGCCTCTCCGCCGAGGACTTCCAGCGCCTCGCCGACGAGGCGAAGCGCACCTGCCCGGTCTCCCGGGCCCTGGTCGGCATCCCGATCACCATCGAAGCGACGCTGGCGTAGCCGATGCGGGTGCTCGTCGCCGGCGCGTCCGGCATGATCGGCACCGAGCTCGCACGCCAGCTCGACGAGGCGGGGCACGAGGTGCTCCGCCTCGTCCGGCGCGAGGTGTCAGCGCCCGGCGAGTTCCACTGGTCGCCGTCGGCGCGCATGATCGACGTCGCCCTCATGGACCGCGTGGACGCCGTGGTCAACCTGTCCGGGGCCTCCCTCAACCGGCTGCCCTGGACCCCGGCGCACAAGCGCCGCATCCTGAGCTCCCGCCTGGAGGCGACAGGGACGCTGACGGACGCCATGCGCCAGGCCGCCGACCCGCCCTCCGTGTTCGTGAGCGGCTCCGCCGTCGGCTACTACGGCGACCGGCCGGGGATGACGCTCACCGAGGACACGGCGAAGGGCACCGGATTCCTCTCCGACGTCGTGGAGGCGTGGGAGGCCGCCGCGCACCTCGCGCCGGAGCGCACCCGCGTGGTCACCGCGCGCACGGGCGTCGTCATCGGCCGCGGCGGCGCGATGACCCCGCTGCTCCCGCTGGCCAGGCTCGGCCTGCTCGGGCCGATCGCCGGCGGCGGCCAGCACTGGCCGTGGGTGAGCCTGCGCGACGAGGCAGCGGCCATCGTGCACCTGCTCACGTCCGAATTGTCGGGTCCCGTCAACGTCGTCGGGCCTGCACCGGCGACCTCCGCCGCCGTGCTGCGCGCGCTCGCCGCCGCCGTGCACCGTCCCTACGGGCTGCCGCTCCCCGAGTTCGCCGTGAAGCTGGCGCTCGGCGAGGCCGGGCACGAGCTGCTGCTGTCCGACCAGCGCGTCGTCCCGGAGCGCCTGCTCGCCGACGGCTTCGCGTTCGCCGACCGGACCGTCCAGGACGCCGTCCAGCGCCTGGTCTCCCCCGCCGGGTAGTCGGGGGGGGCGGGGGGGGGGGCGGGCGGGGGCCGGGCCCCCCCGCGGCCCGCGGCGCGCGCGCCCCCCGCTGGCCCCCGCCCCCCCCGGCCCCCGCCCCCCCCCCCGGGGGCGCGGCGG